>DATAYX010000053.1:0-4585 GCA_036272355.1 Acidimicrobiales bacterium | reverse complement strand
CATCGTCGGCGACTCCATCGGCTATTTCGTGGGGGACAAGTGGGGCGCCCAGATCCTGCGGCTCCCGCTCCTGCGCAAACGCCAGAAGGGTGTCGAGTCCGCGCTCGCGCAATTGCGAAAACGCGGCGCACTCTTCGTGTTTATCGGCCGCTTCACCGCCTTCTTTCGGGCGGTGATCCCCGGCCTGGCCGGCATGTCCAAGATGCGCTACCGGATCTTCCTCCCGGCCAACGCCGCCGGCGGTCTGTGCTGGGGCGTGCTGTTCCTCCTCCTGGGCTACTTCGTCGGCCAGGCGATCGAGCGTGCGGCGGGGATCGCGTCCGACGTGCTCCTCGGGATCATCGTCGTGGTCATCGTGGTGCTCGTCATCCGTCACCGCCGGAAGGAGAAGCGCTACGTCGGCACCTCCGAGACGGACTCCCCGGACGTCACCGAAATGAGCGGCGGGAACGACTGATCCTCAGCGCGTCCCATCCACGACTGAACGGTCCCCGGCGCGCAGCCCGGCGAGGACCCGGCTGAACTCGCCGGCCGCGTCCATGCCGGCGGCGTCCGTGTCCAGCCAGCGCACCGCGCCCGGGTCGCTGCGGTCGAGGCCGAACAGGCCGAACCGCGGCTCGTAGCTGCCCCACTCGTAGTTGTCGACCAGCGACCAGTGCAGATAGGCGCGCACGGGGACTCCGGCGGCGACCGTATCCGCCACCGCGCCCAGGTGCTCGCGCACGTACCGCGGCCGGTCCATCCCGTCCGCACGCGGCTCGGCGCGCCCGTTGCGCACCCGCGTGGCCATCCCGTTCTCGACCACCCACAACGGCAGGCCCGGGCGCAGCGCCGCCTCGGTCGCGCACCACGACCCGAGCGCGGCCGGGTCCGACACCGTGTCCCAGAGCGCACGCCCGACGGACCAGTCGCGACCGCCGCCGCCCGCGGCGCGGCGCCCTGGCACGCGCATCGCGTGGCTGGCGAGCGGGTCGTACCAGTCGAAGCCGGCGGCGTCGACCACACGGGAACGGGGCGACGCACCCACCACGTCGACCACCCGGCGCGGCACCTGTCGCCGCGCGCGGCCGCGCAGCGCGGCCCACACGCCGCTGCTGCCCGGCGCCCGGTCCGTCCCGTACGGCGACACCGCGGCGAAGAAGCGGCGAAGCCATGCCTCACCGGCATGCCGCGGGGGGTACGCGGCGTCGTGCAGGGCGCGGCGTTCGTCGACGTAGGTGTCGACGTCGGAGGGGTCGATGCCGGCCTCGCGTAGCTGCAACACGTCCACGAGCATGCGGTCGTGCTCGTAGATCGACGACGAGCTCGTGTTCATCGTCACCTCGGCCTCGGGTTGCACCTCGGCGATGGCGTCCGCGGCGAGCACATGGGCACACAGCAGGTTGTCCAGCACGCAATAGGCATCCGACACCGCCATGCGCCGGCCGGGCGGCGCTGCGCCCTCCACCCACCCCATCAACATCACGATGTTCGGCTCGTTGATCGTGACCCAGTGGCGGCAGTACGGCGCCAGGGCGGGGAGGATCCTGCGCACGTGACGCGCGAAGACGTCGGGTGAGCCGGGTCGCAGCCAGAACTCCTCGCCCTGCCACACCGGGTTGGTGAAATGGTGCAGCGTGACCATCGGCGCCAAGCCGCGCGACTGGCACATCGAGAGGATCTCGGCGTAGCGCTCGAGCGCGGCGTCGTCGAAGACCTCGGGTCCCGGCTCCAGGCGCGCCCATTCGACCGAGAGGCGGAACGCGTTGCAGCCGAGCGCCGCCGCCCGGTCGAGGGCTTCCTCGGGATGGCGCCAGAAGTCGCAGGCGATGCCCGAGCGCTCGATGCGGCCCATGGCCTCCCAGCCGGCCCAGTTGTTGTGCGGCTCGTCGGTCCCGTTGTAGCCGCCCTCGATCTGGTAGCCCGACGTCGCGACGCCCACGAGGAAGCCCTCGCCGAGAAGGTCGTTCCCCGCAGCCGACGTCGCCGGCCTCTTGGCGGTGCGCTTCGCAGGACGCTTGGCGGGGGACTTCGCCGGAGCCTTCGCCCGTGCCGGCGCACGCTTGCGTGCCGGGGCCTTGCGGACGGGCTCGGCGGGAGACATCGGTTCAGCTTGTCAGGCCGACCCGCCTCGGCGCCGCCGTGCGCGCCGCGGCGCCAGCGGATCGGGTCGGTTCAGCGGGGTTGCGCCAGCGAGCGCAGCCGGGCCAGGCCGGCCGAAGCGATGTCGATCTCGTCGGCGGCGCGCCGGACAAGCGCGCGCACCTGCGGCTCGGCCGCCTCGCTCCCGGCCCGCAGCGCGGCGGCCTGGACGTCACGGGCGGCGCCGATCAGCTCGGCCACCTGGCCGCGCAGCGCGTCGGTGCGCTGCGTGCCCGAGGGCAGGCGGCGCTCGTGGCGCAACAGGCCGTCGAGCTCGCTCGCCACGCCGTGCAACGAACGGCACACCGACGGCAGTTCGGCCACCGGTGCGTCGTGGGCCGAGGCATGCGCGACGGCCTTCTCCGCGTCCTCGACGGCCACCCACATCCGTCGTCGCACCCGCGCCACGCTGCCGCTGCTCAACTGTTCGGGCGTGGCCCGCGCCCAGGACCGCTCGCGACCGGCCAGGACGAACGCGCCCGCCGCCATCGCCCCGCGCGTCAGCGGGTGCCGGCGTACGAAATTCCACCGCCGGCGGACATAGCGGCGTGCGAGCAGGAACGCGACGGCCATCGCCAGTCCCACGGCGAGCCCGGCGATGACCAGGAACTCGACCACGTGCTCCAAGAAACCCACGCCGAGATTCTACGCGGCAAATCCACGAATTCCGGGCGGTACCCTTTTGGTCCATGGAACCAGGGTCGGCGCCTGGGGCGGGCCCGGATCAGGAGAACCCGCCCGTCGATCCTTCCTGGACGCCGGGGATTCCTTCGCTCAAGGACCTGCTGCCGAGCCTCGTCTTCGGCGCGGCGGTGCCGATCGCCGTGTACTTCTCGGTGCGCCCCCACGTGAGCACCGATGCGGTGGGTTTGATCATCGCCGGCTCGGTCTCCGTCGCCTGGATCCTCGTCCAGTTCGCCCGGAACCGTCACGTCGACTTCGTGGGCGCCGTCGTCCTCACCGGTTTCGTGGTCGGCGTCGTCAGTTCCACCCTGCTCGGCGGCAACGCGTACATGCTCAAGGTGCGCGATGCGTTCTTCACCGCCCTCTTCGGCATCGCCTGCGTCGTCACCGTCTATACGCACGAACGGCCCGCTTTGTTCTACGTCGGCCGCTATCTCTCGGCCGGGAACGACCCGACCAAAGTCGCTGCATACAACGAACTGCACGAGGTCCCGACCGCACGTCGCGTCTTCCGCGTGCTCTCCGTCGTGTGGGGGATCGGGTTGGTGATCGAGGCGTCGGGGCGCATGGTCCTGGCCGAGGCGCTGCACACCGGCACCTACATCGCGGTGTCACCGTTCATCACGGCGATCACGATCGGGTCGCTCTTTGCCTTCACCCTCATCTACACCAAGCGCGCCGAACTCGACGCCGCCGCGCTCATGACGCGGACGCCCTTCGCCGAGGCGGCCGAGCCCGATGTCGACGCGGCCGGCCCACTCAGCGCACCTCTCGCCTCGCACGCGCCGGCCGGCGAGGGCCCGCTCGAAGGCGGCGGACAGCCCCGTCCCATCGAGTAGCCAGCCACCGGACCGGCTCGGCGGAATGGGACCCAGCGAGGTCCCGCATCTATCCTCGGCCCCGGCGGCGCTCGGTCACCGGGACCCACGAGCGGCGCACGAGCGGCGCTCTACCATGCGCAGCGCACGAGCACCCGAAGGGAGCAGCGAGACCGATGGCAGACGAAGTCCTGCGGGAACGCCGCGGCAACGTGGAGATCCTCACCATCAACCGGACCGAGGCGCGCAACGCGATCAACGGCGCCGTCAGCGTGGCCATGTCCACGGCAATGGACGAACTGGCCGAGGACGCCGACTGCTGGGTCGTCGTCATCACCGGCAGCGGGGACAAGGCGTTCAGCGCCGGCATGGACCTCAAGGCGTTCAGCAGCGGTGAGGGCGGGGACATCATCGGGGCGAGCGGGGGCTTCGGCGGTGTCACCCAAAGAGACTTCGCCAAGCCGATCATCGCCGCGGTCAACGGGTCGGCTCTGGCCGGCGGCTTCGAGATCATGCTCTCGTGCGACCTTGTCGTCGCCGCCGACCACGCCACCTTCGGCATCCCCGAGGCCAAGCGCGGCCTGATCGCCGGTGCGGGCGGGCTCATCCGCATGCCCAAGCGTCTCCCCATGGCGATCGCGCTCGAGCTGGCCATGACGGGCGACCCGATCGACGCCGAGCGGGCCCTGGCGCTCGGTCTCGTGAACAAGGTGGTGCCCTCGGCGCAACTGATGGACGAGGCCATCGCGCTGGCCGAGCGCATCGCCGCCAATGCGCCCCTCGCCGTGCGCTACTCCAAGAAGGTCATGAAGCAGGCCGCCGAGCTGCCCGAGGCCGACGGCTGGAAGGTCAACGCCGAAGCGGTCGGCGTCGTGTTCTCCTCGGCCGACGCCATGGAGGGACCGATCGCCTTCGCCGAGAAGCGCCCGCCCAACTGGCAGGGCAAGTAGGCGACGAGACGA
>DATAYX010000052.1:0-7717 GCA_036272355.1 Acidimicrobiales bacterium | reverse complement strand
CAGCGCGCCGTCGGCCAAGAGGCCTCGCTCGACCAGGCGCGCCTCGGCCGCATCGAGCTGCTCGTCGGACCAGGCCCGGGTGCGGACGTAGGTGCGCAGCGGGATGCCCCAGTAGGGCTCGGTCAACAGCCCGATCTCGGTGGCGTCGAGGACCGCCGACGTCCAGGCGGCGGTGTGCGCGTCGCCGCGGTACTCGCGCAACATGTCGGCGAGGCGCCACGCGTCGGAGAGCGGCTCGCCGGGGAGCCCGAGCCCCAGCAGGCCGGCATAGAGCGGTTTGCCCTCGGGACGAAGCGGCGCGACCGCCTTCTCGAGGAGAGCGGTCGCCCCGGCGAGCCCGTCGGGGGTGGGGCCGAGGACGCGCTCGAGCTGTGCGACCGCGCCGCGTGTCCGTGCGGCGCAGATCGTCGGCGCGTCGACCAGGCTCGCGCCGAACTCGATCGAGGGCAGGACGGCTTGGGGGTTGAAGACGCCGAAGGCCGCCGCCACAACCGGACCGGAGACCTGGCCCATGACCGAGCCGCGGCTGGTGAAGTAGGCCGGCCCGTCGGGGAGCTGCACGCCCCCGGACGTCGCGCCGGGACTCGGCGAGAACCCGAGCTCCGCGTAGGCGGCGTGACATTCCGGTGAGAAATACACCTGCGCGGCGAAAGGCTCGAGGACCATGGCCAGGCGCCTCGCCCGCGGATCATGCTGTGCCGGCATGGCCGTCACCCTACGCGTCCGGTCGGCGCACCGCCCCGTCCGGGGAAAGAGTCAGGCCCTCGTGAACCGCATCGGGAAATGATCGATGGAGCGGATACCCGCTGTGTACTCAAGTGTGTGTCCGGGCTCGACCTCGTAGTCGGGGATCCGCTTGTGCCACTCGCGCAAGGCGACGCGGAGCTCCATGCGAGCGAGGTGCGAGCCGAGGCAGCGGTGGATGCCGCCCCCGAACGCGATGTGGGGGTTGACGTCGCGGTCCCACCGCACGACCTCACCGTCCGGAAACTCCGTCTCGTCCGTGTTCGCCGAGCCGATCATGACCATGATCTGGTCGCCTGCTTTGACGGGGCAGCCGCCCACCTCGGTCTCCTGCACCGCCACCCGCGCAATCCCCATGACCGGCGTCTCCCAGCGCAACATCTCCTCGATCGCGTTCGGAATGAGCGCGGGGTCCTCGACGAGCTGGCGCCGATGGTCGGGGTGCTGCGCCAGGAACGCGTACATGCAGTCCAGCGTGGCCGTCACCGTGTCGAGCCCTGCGATCAGGAACAAGAAGCAGATGTCCAGGATGTCGTTGCGGGTCAGGCGATCGCCTTCGACCTCGGCGTCGAGGAACAGCGACAGGAGGTCGTCGCGACGCTCCGACTCGCGTCGGTCGAGAACCTCGTTGAAGTAGTCGTAGACCGAATCTGCGATCTCCTTCTGGTAGTCCTGGGCTGCCTTGGACCCGTAGCCCTTGCCGGTGACGTGGTCGGGCCGGATGATGCCGTCCTTCATGGTCAGGAACCGGTCGAGCTCGTCGAGCGGCAGCCCGAGCAGCGTCAGGAACACCTGCGAGGGGAACGGGACGGAGAACTCCTTCGCGAAGTCGACCTCGCCCCGATCGATGAAGCGGTCGATGAGGTGGTTGACGAGAGCCGAGACCTCGTCGTCCATGGCCGCCATCTTGCGCGGGGCGAAGATCGGGTCGAGGAGCTTGCGGAACTTCTTGTGCTCCGGTGGGTCGATCTGCAGCGGGATCATGGGCCGGTGGTTCTTCAGGTCCACGGCGTCCATGTTGGAGGAGAACACGTCGGGCTGTCGCAGCGCCGACATGATGTCCTCCTTCCTCGTGAGGACGACACCCCGCTCGCCACTGGGCATGTCGACGGTCATGACAGGCATGTCGTCACGCAACGACTTGAAGAGCGGCTGCGGGTTGCGCGCCATCTCGGGATCCATGCCCGACAGTGGGTTCGCCCCGTGCCCGTCTTCGGCCGGAGCTTCCGCGGTGCCGGCTTCGGTCTCCATGTCCATCCTCCTCCTCCTGGTGTTCAGATCTGCAAGATGCCGCACAAGGAATCCACAAGCGACGCCTCGTCCGTCTCGGGAATGATCCAGCTCGAGACGAAGAGCCGAACGATGACATCGGCGAGCTGCTCCCGGTCGAGGTCGCCGTGCACCACCGCGGGCACCGAGTCGAGCGCCTCGCCCAAGCGGCCGATGAGCTCACCACGCATGGCCGGCAGGTGGTCGAGCAGGTAGCTCAGGACGAAGCCCGGCTCGGATTCGAACAGGGGCCGGGCCGGGTGGCTCCCGATGAAGTCGAAGGCGTAGCCGACGAAGGCGCGGATCCTCGCCTCGGGTGACTGCACCTGGGCCAGGGCCTCGTCGAGCCCGGAACGGAACCGGACCTCGTCGTAGTCGGCCGCGGCGGCCAGGACATGGTCGCGGCTCGGGAAGTACCGGTAGAGGGTCCCCCGGGCCAGCCCGGCGGCGTCGGCGATCTGGGCCATGCCGAGGCGTTGGACACCCTGGCGGCCGATCAGGCCGAGGGCGGCGTTCAGGATGCGCTCCTCGGTCGGGTTGAACGTCCGGGTGGTGAAGGAATCGGTGCCTGTGGCCGCCGCTCCCACCCTGGCCACCGTCACGGTCATTACTGGACATGTTAGACACTTTGTGTCCCTTTTGTCTCACATGGGGCCGCATCGTGAGACAAGGTGGTCTCGCCTCACCTCGAGTGATCGGAGGGGTCGGCGCTAGGCGGCGGCGTGGCCCGGTGGCGTCGACCGGCGCCGCCACCAGGGCACGAGGATCAATGCCGCCAGCGCCAGCACCCCCAGGGCGGTCAGGAAGTCGCCGAGGTAGTCCGCCCCTGACCGGCCGTACGAGAGGGTCACGTCATGGCTGGTCGGCACCACGACCATGAGGTTGGGCGTCACCCGCCAGGGTCCGTCCGCCCCGCTGGCGTGCCAGTTCGGGAAGTACGACACCTTGACCAGGACGGGGGTGCCCACCTTCGACACGTGGAAGCTCACGGTGTTGTTCGTCGTCGAGACGTCGGTCACCCGGCTTCTCGCCGCGCGCCGTACGGGCGGCCTCGTATCACCCACCGTCGTCCGGGGCCACGAGGGCGGACCGTCCTGTGCGAGCTCGACGTTCCAGCGGTTCGGGTGGTCGTACCAAGCCACCGACTGGTTGAGCCAACCCGACGGCGACGGGTCGACGCCCGAGAGCACGGCGGGCGCGTTGGAGAGCGGGGTGACCAACGGGGAGTCCTTGACCCGATAGACCTCCCACGTGGTGTGGGTCAGGACACCGTTGTAGCTGTAGGTCCACGGCCCGCTCTTGGCCACGAGCTGCAGCGATGGATTCGCGCTCGCCTGCTGTTCGATCTCCGGTGACTCCGCCATGAAGTACTTCACCCCCAGGAGCTGGAGATGCTTGACGCCGATCGCGACGTTGCCCTGGGTCTGGGCGTAGGGCAGACCGACCTCGGGTTCGGAAGGCCCGGTGGAAAGCTCGGCCTGGTTGATGAAGTGATACGGGGTCGTGGCCGAGGACTCGAAGAGCAGCCCTTCCATCGAGTCGATGCAGCCGTTCGTCCAGTACGGCAAGAGCATCAACGCCTCCGGCGTGCCGAAGCGGTTCTCGCTGTCGCTGTACTCCCACATGGTTCGCCCGCAGCCGTAGTGCTTGCTCACCTCTTCCATCGCCCCGATCACCGCGTGGTACTCCGGGTACGAGGACTGCCCCTCGTAGCCGATGTAGTTGTAGGACGACCAGTTCTTCACTTCGTTCGACCCGAGGTGCACCGGACCCCACGAGCTGGAGGACAGGAAGGGCGGCACCACCACGAGCAGCACGGCCACCAGGCCGATCACAGCCCCGCTCACCGCGGCCGGGCCCCAACGCGGCCGTCGTGGCCGCTGTGGCACATAGACGTCGTAGGGCGTGGGGGCCGCAGCCGGTCCCGGGCTGGTGCCGACGTCCTCGCCCCCACTTCCGTCGACCGACGCGGCCACCGGGGCCGGCTCGCGGAACGAGGCCTCCCAGCGATCCCATCGCAGCTGCCTCTCCTTCCGCCACCCCCGCGCCACCAGGATGCAGCCGACGCCGAACGCCCATGCCGCCATCAGGTAGACGGAAAGGAACCACATCGGGAGAAGGCGGACGTTGTAGAGGCTCCCTTGGGGGTCGAAGACCTCCGCGAGGGCAAAGCCGGCACCGAGCACCGTCACCGTCAGCCCGAAGCGGCTCCGCAACAGCACCGCCATCACGACGCCGATTCCGGCGAGGATCAGGGCCCAGATGTCGGCCTCCGGGAAGAGCTGGTGCAGGTAGGTGGTGAGGTTCACGTACCCCATCGAGGTGGCGTAGGAGCGCTCGAGCCCGAACGGCACCAGCCAGAAGGCGGTCAGCAACAAGCCGCTGCCGACGGTCGACACCGCGCGCCACAGGGTGCGTGTCCAGGGGATGACGGCGGCGCCGGGGTCGCCGCGCCAGAGCGAGAACACGCTGTCGCCGATGCCCCAGCGGGCCGGCAACAGCTCGATCACCGTCAGCACCAGCGCACCCCCCAGGGCGTAGAGCCCCGGGACGATGTGCGAGAGGACGCATCCCGCGAGGACGACGGCGGCCCAAGCCCGGTGTCGACCCTCTCGCACCGCTGCGGCGAACAGTCCGAGGAACAAGATCGCCAGCGCCACCCCGAACGAGAACGCGTACTCCCCGGCCAACGTCGAGAACAGATTGCCGCCGTAGATCGTGTACGTGTAGTCGAAGAGGAACGGCAGCGTCGCGGCGGCGAGGAGCGTCGGGATCGGCGGGCGAAGCCGGAAGAAGCGCCCGCAGGCCCACGCCGTGATCGGCAGCAGCACGGACCCGAGAACCGTACCGATCTTGAACGCAACGTTGAAGGGGATGATCCACGAGCCGACGGCGACGAAGAAGTCGGGGAGCGTGAAGTAGAAGGTGTAGAGAGGCATGCCGTCGTACCAGCCCGGGTACCAGCCACTCAGATGGCCGTGCGTGATCAGCGACCGCATGTACCACGGCATCGCGATGTGCGCACCCGTGTCCCCACCCGTAGTGGTGGTGTTGCTCAAGAGATGGCTGAGGTGAAGCTGCCACAGCGTGACGAGGATGACGAGTGTGATCGTGAGGACGGTGATCGCTCCGGGTACCCACCACCACGACGCGCGATGGCGGGACCAGCGCGACGGCGGCGGCGCCTCGCGCGTCGTCACCTCGGGATCCTGGACGCTCACCATGCCGGAACCGGGCCCTTCAGGTGCGCGCTACCGAGCGCGATCCCACGCGGACAGGCGAGTCCGGCGCTCCGGGGTCGTTCGGCCACATCCGGGCTTACGTTATCGGCAGACCCCCCGATCCTGGGATCGGGTCGAACGGGCGAAACTGGCCGGTCAGGCGGTGGACGCGCGAGGCGGCGCCCCCGAGGGGCGCCGCTCGTCGCAGATCCGTCGGCCTAGCGGACGCGTGGCGTTAACCCCCGGTGCGTCAGGACAGCTGGGCGAGGATCTTGGCCTTCTGCGCGCTGAACTCCTCCTCCGTGAGGACGCCCTGGTCCTTCAAGGTGGCGAGTTCCTTGAGCTTGTTGATCAACTCGTCGGAGTCGGCTGCCGGCGCAGCGGCAGCAGCAGCCGGTGGCGCGGCCTGCTGGGCCTGTGCCTCCTGCTCCGCGAACTTCTGCTGCTGGCGGCGGCTGACCCGTCCGGAGACAGCCGATGCGGTCCCCGCGATGACCGCCGTTCTCCCAACCGTCCGCATTACCGGACGCCGTCCCAAAGGCATCGTTCCGTTCCTTCCGTTGTCTTCCGTTCGTTCCGTCCCGACGCCGAGCGCTCAGCCCTTGATCGCCTCGGCCAACTCAGCCAACGCGGTCTCGACGAGGTCGGCCGGAATGCGAGCTGTGTCGATGACGACACCGCCCGATTCCCGCACTGCGTCCGCCAGTGGCTTCGCCCAGAGGTCCTCCCACACGATCACCAATGCTGCGTTGCCGGGCGGGAGGTCATCGGCCACGTGGGCCAGGTCCTCCTCGTTGATGAGCCCACCCACCTCACCGTCCAGGTCGCCGAAGGCCGCCAGCTCGTCGCGCTGGTCGAATTCCAGGCTGATGGTGTCACCGGAGTCGTCCTTGGCCACGAACACCAAGTCCAAGATGCGCACCGTGCCGTTCGAGACGAGCTTCTCCACTTCCGGGGCGATGTTCCCGTTGAAGCGGTTGCCAGGGAAAGCGACCACCGTGTAGCTGACCGGTCCAAGGGTCATCCGGACCTCCTCCGTCTGGGTCGGCGGCGATCAGGCTCAGCTCAGCTGGCCAGCACCTTTGCCTTCTGTGTTTCGAACTCGGCGTCGGTGAGCACGCCCTGCGCCTTCAGGTCGGCGAGCTTGGCCAGCTGCGACGCGCTGTCCGTGCCCTCGGTACCGGCGGTCTGCCGCACATAGGTGTCGAACGACTTCTGCTGCTGTGCCGCCTGGGCCGCCGCCCGCTCGTGCATCTTGCCGCCACGTGCGATCAGGTACACGAAGACCCCGAGGTACGGAAAGAGGATGACGAAGATCACCCAGAGGGTCTTCGCCCCGCCACCCATGTCGCGGCTGCGGAAAATGTCGGCGAAGACGGTGATGAGCAGCCAGATCCAGATGACGAAGAGGAAGAAGTACAACATCGTCAGGAACAGATCGAGCAGGGCGTAGCTCGAGGCAATCATTGGGTCTCCTTAATTGGTCTTGGTGCGCCCGGGGAATGGCGCCTTCGGGAGAAGCTCCCCAACCTTGGCATCGCGTATCGTAGGGCAACAGGGTAAAAGGTCACGATTCGTGCGCAGAAGCCGGTGTTGGCGCCGCAGCTCCAAGCTCAGCCTCAGATTCCCTCTTCGGCATGGAGCCGACCGCTCTTGCACGCCGCCGCGAATGCCTCGTAGTCCCGCTCGTTCTGGTCGGCATAAGACTCGGCGAACCGGGCGAGCGCCTTGTCGAACGACGCGTTGTTGCCGAGGTAGGCCGCGATGGCGATCCGGTCTCCCGACCGCGCATGTGCCCTTGCGAGGGTGTGCGCGCACAGCTCGCCGTAGACCTTCATGCCCTCGGGGATCGCCTCCTCCGTGTCGATCGACCCCTTCCAGTCCTGGAGTTGGCGGACGTAGTAGTCGCGCGGTACCCCGTCGATCCCTGCGGTCCGCTGCCAACCCAGCAGGATGTCGCTGCTCGCCTGCATGAGGCGTTGGCCCGCAACGACCCGGGCACCGTGATTGGCGTACTGGCTCTTCTTGGTGAAGCGCTCGAGGACCGACGCCTCGGCCTCCTTGGCCTGGAGGAACAGCACGTCGTCGTGGCGGGGCCCGTGCATGAGCACGATCCAGCAGCGGGTCCCGACACTGCCCACGCCGACGACCTTGCGGGCGAGCTGGCTGAACTTGTACTGCTCGAGCAGGTGCCTGCGGTCGGTCGGGAGGCTCTGGCGGTACTTGCGGATCACCTCACGGAACAACGTCTCGAGGTGTCCGTAGTCGTCGTTCGGATAGAGGTCCTCGAGGGTCATGACGAGCGGAGGGTCGCTCACGATGACCCGTTTCCCGTCGACGACACGGGTCAACTTGTTCAGCGCCCGCATGGAATCCTTCGTCATCGCCTTGGACGTGGTCTTCGACGCCGTCGCCGCCATGTGGGCTTCGGCCTTGGAACCCGTCGAGGCGGCACGCTGTTTGAGCGCGTCGACGAGACCCTG
>DATAYX010000051.1:0-4841 GCA_036272355.1 Acidimicrobiales bacterium | reverse complement strand
CAGCTTCGCCAAGGGGTCGATCCTCTTCGAGGTGACCGTCGGGCAGGTGACCACGGCGGCGAACTCGGGCGCGCCGCAGCTGAGCCAGGACGATGCCATTCAGATCGCCAGCCGCCAGGCCGCGGTCGCACCGGGCCCGCTCACGAACCCCACGTACGTCTCGGGGATCATCACCATCAACCTGGCCGAGCTGCTGGGTGCGGGCCTCGTGGTCGGTGGCCTCGTCTGGCTCGTGATCTTCCTCGTACGACGAAGCAATCGCGCCAACCAGCCGGTGCCGCTGGCCGCCTATTGGGAGTCGGCGCCCGGTGCCGAACACCTCGGGTTCCCACCTCCGCCGGCCGTTCCCGGAACGTCGGCCGGCCATGGTGTCGCGTCCGCCCCGGGTCGCACCGGAACGGTCTTGCTCGAACGACCTCCCGTGGCCAGACAGCCCGGGTTCTTCTGCAGCTGGTGCGGCACGCACGTCGAGATCGGAGCATCCGTCCGACATGACTGCGGACCTCGCGATCGGCCGACGGCCTATTGCATGGGCTGCGGTGGGGCGTTCGCGGAAGGCTCGACAGTCTGTGCGGCCTGCGGAAATCCCAGGCTGCAATAAATCCGGAGGCTCAGGCAGGACACGGCGCTCCTAAACAGCGGGCGTTCAACTCGCCGCGATGCCGAAGGAGAAGACCTCTCAGTCGAAGACGACCTCCCAGTAGCCGCGACCCCGAGCGGGGCGGCGATCGCAGCGATGGGCTTGTTCATACGCTCGCGAGAAAAATTTGTTGGCGCTGTTCGCAAGAGTGGGCCTCGGTTTGGGGGATGTCCAATGCGCAGAACCGATCTGCATCCCCGGTGACTACGTAACGACACCGTCGGCCTCGTACGCGGTACATCGACGAAGAAGCGACGCCGGTAGTGTTCGGTGATCGATCAGGCGACGTCTGACATCACAACTCCCTTCGTTTGGCCATGAGCCCCTCCTTCCGGTCGCCTCGTCGTTCCGCCCAGTGGTCGGGTCCCGCCTCGGGCATCGCGACGGCGGCGCTGGCTCTCATGATCGCGATATCCGGGGGAACTCCTGCCGGAGCGACGACGGGCGGCGAACTGCAGCACGCGGTGCACGCGCTGGTGGGCCAGAAGGACGGACCGCCTGGGATCATCGTGGTGGTCCAGCACGGCGCCGTGCAGACCGTCCACCGCGCGGGCACGTCCGTCGTAGGGCAGTCGGTGACGCCGGAGACGACGGACCACATCCGTGTGGCCAGCATCGCCAAGGCCTACAGCGGAGCCGTCGCACTCTCACTGGTGGCTGACCACACCCTCTCCCTCTCCGACACGGTCGGTCAGTGGCTGCCCTCTTTGCCTCAGGCGTGGCACCCGGTCACGTTGGCCGAACTCCTGCAGCACACGAGCGGAATTCCCGACTTCAGCAGTAACCCCGCCTTCGGCCAGGCGGTCACGAAGAACCCTGACAACCCGCCGTCGCCCGAGGCCCTGCTCTCCTACGCGAAGCCCGACCGCATGTTCAACCCGGGAACCGAGTACCACTATTCGAACTCGGACAACGTCATCGTGGCGCTGATGGTCCAAGCCGCCACCCGGCACAGCTACGAGAGTGAGCTGCAAATGCGCGTCCTGGGTCCCCTCAAGCTCTCCCAGACGAGCCTGCCTCAGGATTCGGCCATCCCGCCACCGTTCATCTCGGGCTACGACCTCGATCCACCCAAGCCGCCGACCGACGTGACCAACTTTTTCGCCGCCGGCTGGAGCTGGGCCTCGGGTGGCGTGGTCGCCACACCTCAGGACCTGACCCACTTCATCCGTGCCTACGTCACCGGCGCGACCACGTCCAAGGCCGTGCACCAGATCCAGTTCCACTTTCGCCACGGAGAGTCGGAGCCGCCCGGTCCGGGTCGCAACAGCGCCGGGCTGGGAGTGTTCAGGTATCGGACGAGTTGCGGCACTGTCTACGGCCACACGGGCAACACGCTCGGCTACACGAATTTCGCCGCGGCCTCGGCTGATGGGTCACGTTCGGTCACCGTGCAGATCAACGCACAGATCACACCGAAGCTCAACAGCGCCGGTTGGCCGGCGCTGCACCGCATCTACGAGCTCGGAGTCTGTGCCGCCTTGGGTCACTGACGGCACTTCCATCGGCGGAACCGCAGTTCGGACCAAGTTCCACCATGAGCCCCGAGAGCTGGGGGCTGCCGAGGGGCACCTTCACGGGCCAAACGCCACCTGAGCGTTCAGTAGGCTTTCCAGCACGGACTTCAGCGGGTCGACCATGGGCCGCTTATGGACAAGCCGGTCCACCGAACCGCGAAGGTCCTGCTGGAGAGGTGCGAGAGCGGCCGAATCGGACTCACTGCTAATGAGTTGACCTGGGTAACTGGGTCCGAGGGTTCAAATCCCTCCCTCTCCGCTCGGATGTCGGGCACCGATGCCCGGCGTCCAGACATCGGGCCCGCCGCGGCGGGCCCTGCCGAGCACCGTCACCCGGCGGGAGCCGGCCCGGGTGAGGAGCGTGTGCGAAGTCGTGGGTCTCTACTACATGCAGACCCTCGGGTGTCCCAAGAACCAGGTGGACTCCGACAAGCTCGAGGGCTACCTCGAGTCGCAGGGCTACGCGGGCACCGCTGAGCCTGATGGCGCCGACCTCGTCGTCGTCAACACGTGCGCCTTCATCGAGGCCGCCCGTCAGGAGTCGATCGACACTGTCTTGATGCTGGCCGAGCGCCGTCGCCCCGGCGCCCGCCTCGTCGTCACCGGCTGCATGGCCGAGCGCTACGGCGACGAGTTGCGCGACGCGCTGCCCGAGGTCGACCTCGTCGCCGGCTTCGGCCACGACCTCGTCGGCGCGTCACCTCCCGTGACGGGATCAGTCGCCGTGACCCTCGGTGCGACCCGCACCGCCCCGCCTCACGCACGAGTCCCCGCCGGCTTCGACCTGCTCGAGCTCCCGCGCCCGGCCGCCCGCGCCCCGTGGGCCTACGTGAAGGTGGCCGAGGGCTGCGACCGCATCTGCGGGTTCTGCGCCATCCCGTCGTTCCGCGGCAAGCAGCGCTCCCGGAGCCACGCCGACATCCTCGATGAGGTCGACCGTCTCCTCGACACCCCCGCCGTCGCCGGCGGACCCCCGCTGCGCGAGGTGGTGCTCGTCGCGCAGGATCTCGCCTCCTACGGACGCGACCGCACCGGCCCCACCCGCGCCGCGCGCACCGGCACACCGGGCCGTCCCTCGCCCATCGCCGCCCTCACCCGTGCCGTGTCACAACGCGTCGAGCGCACGAGGCTGCTCTACCTGTACCCGTCCGGCCTCACCGACGAGCTGATCGGCGCCGTCCTCGATACGAAGGTGCCCTACTTCGACCTCTCCCTCCAGCACGTCTCCCGCCCGCACCTGGCGCGCATGCGGCGCTGGGGCGACGGCGAGCGTTTCCTGCGTCGCATTGCCGACATTCGCACCGCCGAGCCGGCCGCGACCTTCCGCTCGTCGTTCATCCTCGGCTACCCGGGCGAGACCGAGCGTGACCACGACCTGCTCCTCGACTTCCTCGCCGAAGCGCAGCTCGACTGGGCCGGCTTCTTCACCTTCTCGAGGGAGGACGGCACCCACGCCGCCGGCCTGTCCGAGCAGGTCCCGCCCGAGCTCGCGCTCGAGCGCCTCCGCGAGTGCGCCGAGCTCCAGGACGCCATCACCGCGGCCAAGCGCGACACGCTCGTCGGCCAGACCCACGAGGTCCTCGTCGACGCGCCCGGCCGCGGCCGCACCGTGCACGAGGCGCCCGAGATCGACGGCATCGTGCACGTGCCCGGCGACCTGGCGGTCGGCGACCTCGTCGAGCTCGCCCTCGTCGGAGCGGAGGGCCCCGACCTTCGTGCCGTGCCCGTCGACGCCCTCGCCGCAACCGGAGCACCCACCGCGTGAGCGAAGCCGCCCCCGCCCCGGAGCACCCCGCCGGCCACCCCGGCTTCGCGTTCGGCCCCACCGCGCTGGTCACGCCCGCCAACGCCGTCACCGTGGCCCGGTTGCTCGCGGCCCCCGTGTACGTGCTGATGCTCGTCGCATGGGGCGCGTCATGGGTCAACGTGGTCGTCGGCTTCCTTCTCGCCGCCAGCGACGGGCTCGACGGCTACATGGCGCGACGCCACGGCACCACCCGCTCGGGCGCCTTCCTCGATCCGCTGGCCGACAAGGCGGTCGTCCTCGGCGCTCTCATCACCCTGGCCGCGCAGGGTCACCTGCCCTGGTTCCCGGTCGTGCTCATCACGGCGCGCGAGATCGGCATGCAGGGTTACCGCTCCTGGGTCGGCCGGCGCGGGGTGTCCATCCCCGCCCGGAACACGGCCAAGCTCAAGACGTTCGTCCAGGACCTCGCCGTCGGCGTGTGCATCATCCCGCCGCTGGCGCACCAGCACGGCCTGCAGCTCGCCATGATCTGGCTGGCCTGCGCGCTCACCCTCTACACGGGGGCCGAATACCTGCTCGATGGCCGCCGTGCCATGCGGCAACCCGCCGCCTCCTAAGGTCACTCGCCGTGAGGATCGAGATCGTGGCTGTCGGTACCGAGCTTCTGCTCGGGCAGATCGCGGACACCAATTCCGCCTGGCTCGGCGAGAACCTCGCCGCCAACGGCGTGTCGTCGCATTTCCACCAGGCCGTCGGGGACAACCACGACCGCATCGTGCTGGCGCTGCGCACCGCCCTCGCCCGCAGCGACGGCGTCATCATGTGCGGCGGGCTCGGCCCGACCCAGGACGACATCACCCGCGAAGCCATCGCCGAGGTGATGAACGTGCCCCTCGTACGCGACCAGGAGATCGTGGACCGCATCGAATCCTTCTTC
>DATAYX010000050.1:0-2120 GCA_036272355.1 Acidimicrobiales bacterium | reverse complement strand
TACGCCGCCGAGCTCTACGGCAAGAAGCGCATCGACCCCCACGCCGACCTCATGAGCGTGCTCACCACCGTGGAGGTCGAAGGCGAACGGCTCAGCGACCTCGAGCTCGAGCTCTTCTTCCTCCTCCTGACCGTCGCCGGCAACGAGACCACCCGCAACCTGATGTCGGGCGGGATGCACGCGTTCTTCCAGAACCCCGGCCAGTGGGAGCGCCTGCTCGACGATCGCAGCCTGCTCCCGACCGCCGTCGACGAGATGCTCCGCTTCGTCAGCCCGGTCATGAACTTCCGGCGTACCGCCATGACCGATGCCGTCCTCAGCAATACCAAGATCGCCAAAGGCGACAAGGTCGTCTTCTTCCACGCTTCGGCCAACCGGGACGAGGACGTCTTCGACGAGCCCGACACCTTCGACGTCGGGCGCGACCCGAACCCGCACATGGCGTTCGGTGGTGGTGGCCCGCACTTCTGTCTCGGCACCAACCTCGCCCGCATGGAGATCAAGGTGATGTTCGAGCACCTGCTCGACCGCCTGCCCGACATCCGCCAGGATGGCGACGAGCAGCACCTACAGTCTCAGTTCATCAATGGCGTCAAGCACCTTCCCGTGGCCTTCACCCCGTCCGCCCGCGTCGGCGCCTGAGCCTCGCCAGCACCACTCCCCCCTCCCCCAGGACCCCCACCCGAGCCCCCATGTCGCGACGCGCGCCTGACGCCCTAAAAGAGGTCATCCGCGACTTCCGGCGGGACCAGATCATCGACACCGCGCGCCGCCTCTTCGGCGAGCGCGGCACCACCGATGTCTCCATGGACGAGATCGCCGCCCAGGCCGGCGTCGCGCGCTCGACCGTCTACGTCTACTTCGCCAGCCGCGACGAGCTCATCGCGGCCTGCGTCGAGTCGATGTACGACCGCCTGAAGGAGACCATTGCCGACGTCGTGACCGACGACGCCTCGCCCTCCAGACGGCTCCGTGCGCTCGTCCTCGGCGTCCTCGAGCGCATCGACGAGAGCCCCGAGTTCTTCCGCCTCGCCATGGCGACCCAGGCCACGTCCGGCGCGGCCGGCTCGGTCGCCGTCGGCGGCGCCCTCATGATGATTGGCCTCGACATGATCCGCCTGCTCGAGGAGCTCGCCGTCGCGGGCAAAGAAACGGGCGACTTCCGTGCCGATCTCGACCCCGAACGCGCCGTCGTCCTCATCGGACAGCAGATCTTCGGCGCGCTGTCAGTGCGCGCCGGCGAGCCCGAACCGATCCCGGCCGCGGAGGCGGCCGACGAGATCTGCGACTTCGTGCGACGCGGGCTGGGAGGGTGACGTGAAGTTCGACCTCTGGATGCCGACGGCGAGCCCCATGACGACGAACGGCCTGCTCGATCTCGTCGCCGCTGGTGCCGAGGAACGCGGCATCGGCACCATCTGGGTGGGCGAGCACGTCGTGCTCTTCACCGAGTACGAGAGCCAGTACCCCTACGCGGAGGACGGCCGGATCCCGGCGCCGCCCGGCAGCGGTCTCCTCGATCCGATGGTGACCCTCACGTATCTCGCCGCGCGCACCGAGACCGTCCGGCTCGGCACCGCGATGCTGCTCCTCCCCCAGCGCAACCCCGTCTACGTCGCCAAGGAGGTGGCCACGCTCGACTGGCTCTCGGGCGGCCGCGTCGACCTCGGCATCGGTGTCGGGTGGCTGAAGGAGGAGTTCGACGTGCTCAATACGCCCTGGCCTCGGCGCGGCAAACGCACCGACGAATACCTCGAGGTGCTGCACACGCTCTGGACGGACGACGTGTCCTCGTTCACCGGCGAGACCTACCAGCTTCCCCCGTGCGAGATGTTCCCCAAGCCCCTCCAGGACCCCCAGCCTCCGATCCACATCGGGGGCGAGACCCCCGCCGCCCTCCGGCGCGCGGCCCGGCACGGGCAGGGGTGGCACACCTTCAACCGCAGTCCCGCCCAGCTGGCCGAGGGCCTGGCCGAACTGGACACGCACCTCGAGGCCGCCGGGCGCAGCCGGGCCGACCTGCGCATCACGGTCTGCCCGTACTTCAACCAGCTGACGCCCGCCGACGTCGAGGCTTACGCCGAGGCCGGCGCCGATGCCGTCGCCGCGCTGTTCTTCGC
>DATAYX010000049.1:0-10782 GCA_036272355.1 Acidimicrobiales bacterium | reverse complement strand
GTGTTCCAGGCGTGGGTCCCGAGCACCACGACCGAGGCCAGGATCATCATGAAGTTCTGGCCCTGCTCCGCCCAGTCCGAGATCATCAAGATGAAGTACGTGATGTTCAACAGGATCCCGGCGAACGCCGCGACCGGCGTCAGGAATCCGAAGATGAGGCCCAGGCCGATGGCCAGCTCGCCAAAGACCACGATGTAGGCCATCGCCTTGGGCCGCGGCACCACGATCGTGTCGAAGCCCTTCTTGACGAACGGCCACTTGTGCTTCTCGGCCACGGACTGCCCCCACGAGATGCCCGCGCCCCGCTGGAACCAGGCGGCCTTGTCCTTGTGCCGGAAGCTCTCGAACCACCACACGCCAAGACCGATGCGCAGCACGGCCAGCCATTCGGCCGCCGTCAGCCATGTCGTCGTGTTCACTCCGAGACCCAGATGCACCACAACCCTCCCCGCAGACTCTCCGTCGACCCTTACAGACCCGGACTACCTAGGCGCGATGGATGACGTTGAATCGCGTCGTGACGACCGGCTCACCCGTCTTCTCGTCGCTCCAGTTGGTCTCCTGGACGATGAACGTCATCGTGCGGCCCTTCGACTCCTTCTGGTAGGCGTCGGCGATCGTGCCCTCGCCCACCAGCACGTCGCCGACCTGCACCGGGCGGTGGTAGACGAACTCCTGCTCGCCGTGCAGGATCAGGCCACCGTTGGCCATAAGGGGACCCATGGCCTCGCCGAGCGGGTTCGCCACCGGAGCGTCGGACGGCTGGATCTCGTCGAACTTTCCGGCGAACTCCATGGCGAACGGAAAGGTCGGCGGCGCCGGAATGGAACTGAATCCCGCCTGCTTGGCCGCTTCGGGGCTGTGGTAGATCGGGCTCGCGCTCAGCACGGCGTCGGCAAAGTGCTGCACCGGCGCCCGCTCGATGACCACCTTGGCCTTCTCGGTCGGCTTGCCGATGATCCCTTTGAGAATGTCTTCGATGGATGTGGCGCTCTCTGCCACCGTCTGCCTCCTGTCCCCCTCCGCCTGTTCCGATCCACATCGTCCCGGCGGGCACCGGCCCTCCGGGGCCGATGCAGCGCCAAACCGTAGCGGGTCGCCTCCCCGCCGCCCAATCCATACGCCGCTCCCACGAAGTGGGCTCGACAAGGACGATTCGGCCGTCTGCTGGCTACCATCGCCCGTCGTGCCCGACTTCTTCGACGTGGTCCACTCGCAGCGGGCCGCCCGCTCGTTCCTGCCCGACGACGTCGACGACGAGACGGTCGCGCGGATCCTGACCGCGGCGACCCATGCACCGAGTGCCGAGAACAGCCAGCCCTTCGTCTTCGTCGTCGTGCGTGATCCGGAGTTGCGGAACACCATCGGCGAGATGACGGCCCGCATCTGGAGCGGCGGAGCGCGGGCCTATGAGGAGGGACGCCTCGCACCCGCCTTCCTGGCCGACGTCGACCGTGGGGCCATGGGCGGCATCGCGGCCGCCCCCGTGCTCGTCGTCGTCTGCGGCGACACCCGCCTCACCGTCGAGGTCGCGCTGCCGTCGTCGATCTTCCCCGCCGTGCAGAACCTCTTGCTCGCCGCACACGCGCTCGGGCTCGGCTCAACCCTGACCACCCTGCCCGTCGTGGCCGGCGAGCTCTCGGCCCTGCTCGAACTCCCGCCCGAGGTCGTGCCGCTCGCCGTCGTCCCCCTCGGTCGGCTCCCCAAAGCGCTCGGCCCGCCGCGGCGCCGGCCGATCTCGGAGAAGGCCCACCTGAACCGCTACGGCAACCCGTTCGCCTAGCTCAGTCGGGCATCTGGTGCGACCCGCCGCCACCGCTGGCAAGGTAGCGGCAATGGAGCCCATTGACGTCGATGCATTCGAGGAGCTGGTGACCGACGCTCTGGCAACGATCCCGGACGGTCTCCGCGCGGAGATGCAGAACGTGGCGATCATCATCGACTACGAGAGTCCGCCGGGCCACCTCTTCGGTCTCTACGAGGGGATCCCCCTCACAAAGCGGGGCCAGTATGCGGGTGCCAACCCGGATCGAATCACGCTGTTCCTCCAAACGATATGTCGAGCTGCGTCCACAACCGAAGAGCTCGCCCGCCGGGTGCGGGTCACGCTGCTGCATGAAGTCGGCCACCACTTCGGTATGGGTGAAAAGCGGCTGCACGAGCTCGGTTGGTCCTAAGGATCGCTCGTGCGGCGACGAGGGAGGGTTGCTCGGTGGGATCGCCACCCGTACGGTGGTCGTGATGGAGGCCCCGCCGATCGACCGAGTGTCGCACGTCCAGTTGAACGTGTCGGATCTCGACGTCAGTGTGGCTTGGTACAAGCGGGCCCTCGGCTTGACCGAATTGCGGGCTGAGCCAGGGCGCTACGTCGCTCTCCAATCCGCCGGCGGTCCGTTCCGGTTGGTGCTGTCCGCCGGAGGAAGTGCCGGCGCGGGCGGTGCGTTGGACCACATCGCCCTGGCGATTTCAGATATCAGCGCCCTGTCCGCATGGTGTGACCACCTGACCGCCATCGGCATACCCCACGAGGGGATCCAGGAGAACATCGCCGGCCGGTCGGTCGATCTTTTCGACCCCGACGGGAACAACATCGAGTTGATCAGCGAGCGCACTGGTTGAGGGGGCGGCCGCTTTCGCCGGCCTCGGACGCCGCCGTCAGGCCCAGGGATAGGGTGAGCCGATGCAGGAACACCGCTACCACGTGGACATCGATGCCACCGTCGACGAGCTGTGGCAGCTGTTCTGGGCCCGCGTCCCGCACACCGAGTCCGGGGACGTCACCATCGACATCCTCTACCCCGGCAACGAGATCGGCGAGGGCCTCATCCGGCACTGCTGGTTCCGCGTGCCCCGTTACCTCCTCACCGGTGGGAAGGCGCAGTCCTGGGAGTGGCTGACCGAGGTGAAGCCCAAGGAGTCGTGGAGGTACGACGCCGTCGGGCGGCCGCTGCTCTCCGAAGCGGTCGGCCACACGAGGTTGGAGGACCTGGGGGACGGCCGGACCCGGCTCCACTTCTCCGAGACGTACCACGTGTTCAACCCGATCTTGCGCGCCCTGCTCGAGAAGCGTGTGCACGCGTTCATCTCCAAGGACAACGACCAGCTCATCAAGAAGTCGCTCGAGACCGGGGTGGGGTACTTGCGCAAGGCGAAGGCGAAAGCGAAGGCCGCCGCGCCGCGTGCCGAGACGCCGGCCGAACCCGAACCTTCGTCGTGACGGTCGTCGGAACGCGGCGTCCGGACTGACGTGTTCGCGCACGAGCTGGGGCGATTCGGCGTGTGGTGGAGCGGATCGTGGCACGACGCCGACGACCGCGAGCTCAACGTCGCGGCCGAGCTCGAGTCCCTCGGCTACGGCACGCTCTGGTCGTCGGGCGGTTTCGAGCCGGGGCTCGCCCCGCGTTTCGGCGAGCTGCTCGCCGCCACCGATCGAGCTGTCGTGGCCTCGGGCATCGCCAGCATCTGGACGACCACGCCGGCCGACGTTGCGCCGGAGGTCGCGGACCTCGAAGCGCGTTTCGACGGCCGCTTCCTCTTCGGCATCGGCGCCAGCCACTCGGTCATCGTGCAGGACTACTCGCGTCCGTACTCACGCATGGTCGGGTATCTCGACGCGCTCGACGCCGCAGGCGTGCCGCCGGAGCAACGAGTGCTCGCCGCGCTCGGGCCGCGCATGCTCGAACTGGCCAAGGAGCGTGCCGCCGGCGCCCATCCCTACTTCGTTCCCGTCGAGCACACCGCGTACGCCCGCGAGGTGCTCGGGCCCGGACCGCTGTTGGCACCCGAGGTGGCCGTCGTCCTCGAGACGAACCGCGAGGCCGCGCTGAAGCGGGCGCGCGAATACGCCAGCATCTACCTGCCGCTCCCCAACTACACGAACAACCTGCGCCGCTTCGGTTTCACGGACGAGGACATCGTCGAGGGCGGCGGGAGCGACAGGCTCATCGAGGCCGTCATCCCCTGGGGCGACGCCGCCACGATCGCGGGACGGGTCCGGGCGCATCTCGATGCCGGTGCCGACCACGTGTGCGTGCAGGCGATCGCCGACTTCTCCAGCTTCCCCCTGACCGAGTACCGAGAGCTGGCGCCGGCGCTGGCCGCAGTCTGAGCCGGTCGCCGCCGCCGGCCGGAGCGGGTCAGCCGGCCGGAGCGCCCGCGCCGCCGTCCGCCAGCAGCCGGGCCAGCGAGCGGAAGGCGCGCCCCCGATGCGACATCGCGTCCTTCTCCCCCGCGCTCATCTCGGCGAACGTCCGGCCGCCGCCGGCGTCGGGCTCGAACACCGGGTCGTAACCGAAGCCGTTGTCCCCCCGCGGCACTGCCGCGATCGTCCCCTCCATCACGCCTTCGGCCCAGACCTCGGAGCCGTCGGGAAAGGCGACGAACGCGATCGACTTGAACCGGGCCCGGCGCTCGCCCCCACCGTCGGCCAGCGCGTCGAGCTCGGCCAGCAGCTTGTTCACGTTGTCGGCGTACGTCGCGTCCTCGCCGGCGTAGCGGGCGGCGTACACGCCGGGCGCGCCGCCGAGCGCGTCGACCTCGAGGCCGGTGTCGTCCGCCACCGCCGCGGTGGCCGTGGCGTGCATCAGGGCCTGCGCCTTCAACCGCGCGTTGTCGACGAGGGTCGCACCGTCCTCCACCACCTCGGGAACGTCGTCGGGACGGGGCACCAGCTCGACGTCGAGCGCCTCGGAGAGCACGGCCACGATCTCCTTCACCTTGTCGCGGTTGGCGGACGCCACGACGAGGCGCAGCGGGGTCGGCGCCCCGCCCCGGCTCACCGAGCGGCCGGCGGGTCGGCCAGGACGGCGGCCTGGAGCGCGGTCAGCTCCTTGATTCCCGCCTCGGCCAACCCGAGCAGCGTGTCGAGCTCGCCGCGGGTGAAGGCCAGGCCCTCCGCGGTCCCCTGCACCTCGACGAAGCGCCCGGCCCCGGTCATGACCACGTTCATGTCGACCTCGGCCCGCGAGTCCTCGACGTAGGGCAGGTCCAGCATGGGCACACCGTCGATGATGCCCACGGACACGGCGGCCACCGAGTCGGTGAGCGGATGGGTCGCGATCGTGCCCGCCTGGACGAGGCGCGTGCAGGCGTCGTGGAGCGCGACGTACGCGCCGCAGATCGAGGCGGTGCGCGTCCCGCCGTCGGCCTGCAACGCGTCGCAGTCGACGGTGATCTGCACCTCGCCGAGCGTGACGAGGTCGCACACCGCGCGCAGTGACCGGGCGATCAGCCGCTGGATCTCCTGGGTCCGCCCCGACTGCTTGCCCTTGGCCGCCTCCCGGGAGGCCCGCTCCGGGGTCGACCCGGGCAGCATCGAGTACTCCGCTGTCACCCAGCCCCTGCCGGTGCCGCGCATCCACGGGGGAACGCGCTCTTCGACGGACGCCGTGCAGAGGACCTTGGTCTGCCCGAAGGTGACGAGCACCGAGCCCGGCGCCATGACGGTGTAGTCACGCTCGAAGGTGACGGGCCGCAGCTGGTCGATGGCCCGCCCGTCCGAACGCGCCGTGCGGGAGTCCCCGCTCTGCTCACTTGCTCCCACTGCACTCCTCTCGGGATCCGGCCGTCTCGGCCGACACCGTAGGCCACGCCGGTGACCGCACCGGCGGCCGCCCCCGCGACCGCACCGGCCGCCGGCTTGTCGCAGGACGAACCCGCGGCTCAGTTGCCCCGTGCCACCGTCTCGGGGTACGAGTGCGACGAGATCTCGAGTGCGGCCTGGACGTCCCGGTACGTCTTGACCTCGATCACGTTGCCGCTCGGGTCGACGATCTTGGCCTTGGTCTGCTCGGTCACCAGGCCGGCGTCGTCGGTGGCAACCGGGGACACCCAGTCGACGCCATTCCGCTCCAGGTGTTCGACGAGCTGGTCGAAATCGTCGAGGCCGAGGGTGACGCCGAAGTGCCTCGAACTGCCCGGCACCAGCCCCGTCGCCTCATCCGGGCGTTCGTGCAGCGTGAGCTGGAGACCGAAGAACCAGACGTCGACGAAGTCGTCACGGTGACGTGCCGGCTGACACCCCAGGACACGCACGTAGAAGTCCCGAGCCTCCTCGATGTCCCGCACGGGCAACGAGAGATGGAGGATCGGCTGCACGATCGTCCACATTACGGCCGCTCACGCCCGGCCGGCCCCGGCGAGGACGCAGTGCGCCATCTCGGCGGCGCGCCCGGCCGGCGCCACGGCCGCGGCGCCCTGCCGGCACATCGACAGGGAGGCACCGAGAGCCGGCGTCGCCGCCGGGGCCCCACGCCGCACCGTCCATATCTGGGCTCCGGCCTCCTCGGTCGGCGCGACACCGAGCACCATGGTCAGGAAGCCGGTGGCGTAGACGGGGTCCCGGCTCGAGCCGGCCACGACGACGTGTTGCACCTTCCATGTGCGCAGCGCGCGCAACAGCGTGGCGATCTGTGCCGGCGTGCCGCCCGGTTCGGGCGCGCCGGGAATCGTGAGGTCGGTCATGATCCGGCGGGCCGAGCCCGGTGCCCCGTTTGCCACCGGGCCGCCGCCCGGCCCCGGTGTCTTCAACGCCGCCCCGGCCAGGTCGAAACGCATGTCGTCGACGGCCTGCCACAGCATGGGCTGGGTCACGCCGGAGACGGCGTAGGGCACGGTGAGCATGACGGTGCGGGCCGGCACCGTTCGCGCCGCGGTACGCATGTAGGCGGGCACCTTCACGGACCGAACGGAAACAGGCACCTCGAACGTGACGGCCACGGGCACGACCGCGAGGAGCGCCACCGCGACGGTCGCGGCGGCCGTGACCCCGCCGCGGTGCACCGCCAACCACGACGACGCCCGCCGGTGGCGGACGTAGAGCGCGTCCAGGCCGACGGCGAGGAGGAACGCGACGAAGAGCACGACGAACGGCGCGATCTGATCGGGCAGGACCTCCTTGAACAACGGCAGCTTCGCCAGCTCGTGCCACGGCAGCCAGAGGTGCTGGGCCCACCCCGGCGCGCCGACGATGTAGGCGCCAAGCGTGAACCAGAAGGCGACGACACCGAGCAGCAGCAGCAGCCAAGTGAGGGCGCGCCGTCGCGCCACGATGACGGACGCCACCGCCGCGAAGAGGAGCCCGCCCCCGAGGTAGTCCGGCGGCGGCCCGTTCTGCCCGAGATACCCCGAAAAGCTGATGTAGCTGGTGCCCGTGGCGCGATAAGGCCCGGGCAGAACGATCCCCGAGAACTGCGCGCCGGTGATCGGGGCGATGGCGAAGAGGACCCCAGTGACCGCCTGCGGGCCCGCCAGACCGAACCAGACCGGATAAGCGAGGATCACGCCCGCCACCACGAACGCGAGGGCGAGTGCGGGCAGCGCGTGCGCGGCTCGCCCCCGGAGCTGGCGCCAGCCGACGGCCGCCACCGCGACGAAACCGACGACGGCGAAGACGCCACAGAGGAAGAGGACCTCGGGCGAGACGAGGAACTGGCCGACGATGAGCGCGGCCAACAACAACCCGTCGCGTCGCACGCTGTGCTCCTGCCGGATCACGATCTCGTGGAGCAGGGTGAAGAGCAACGGCGGGAACACCAACACGGAGACCGAGACGTGGCCGAAGAGCAACGAGGTGTAGATGGCCGAGGAGTACCCGAACACGAACGCCGCCGGCAGTGCGCCCCACTTCCACCGCACCAAAGGACGGATGGCGACGAAACAACCCCAGGCGCTGAGCGCAGGTGCCAGGGTGAGAGCGACGTTGGTGGCCGCCACGGGTCCGAACAACCAGGTGACCGGCGCCAGCACGACTCCGACGAGCGTGCCGGAGGTGTTCGACAGCAGGTTGGCGCCGTGCGGCACGTTGACCACGCTCGAGAAGAACGGGTTGTGCAGATGGGCGATCGCCCACGCCGGCCAGGCCAGGAACCAGACCTCCTGTGCGGGGTCGCCGCAGGCGCAGGTCAACGTGTTCGCCGGGTGTCCCGACCACACGTGCCACCACAGCACGACGGCCGGCACCGTGAACAGGGCGAGCACGCCGAGGTGGAAGCCGACCTTCCTCGCCGTCCGCGCCAGCCGGCTTCGTCCGGGTGGATCGACCAGGCTGAGGTTGTCGAGCGCGGAGGGGGACGCCGGATGATCGGCGGCCCAGGCGTCGTCGGGCGACGCCTCAGCCGACGCGTGCCTCCCGATCGTCACCCCGTCAAAGCGTAGTGCCGGGCCACTTCGACACCCGGACACCCCGGACACCCGGCCGATGCATTTCTAAGATTCATCTGTGCCCGCGACTCGTCGATGCGTCGTGATCGGGGCCGGGCTGTTGGGCCTTGCGGCCGCGTGGTCACTGTCGCGACGGGGTTGGTCCGTCGACGTGCTCGAGGCCGCGGACGGCGTCGGCCACCCGCTCGCCGGGTCGAAGGGCGACGCCCGCATCTTCCGCCTCGGCTATCCCGAACCGCACTACGTCGCGATGGCGAGCGCCGCCCGCACCCTGTGGCGCGCGCTCGAGGAGACGAGCAGGCGGCAGCTGCTCCACGTGACGGGGCAACTGAGCTTCGGCGACGCCCAGCTGATCGAAGCGCTCGCGGAGGCGCTGGCGGACCACGACGACGCGGTAGAGCCCATGACCCGGCACGAGGCAGCGGCGCGGTTCTCCGGGGTCGCCTTGCCGGGGCCCGCGCTCTTCGAGCCCCAGTCCGGGGTGCTGGCGGCCGACGAGTGCCTGCGGGCGATGGTGGAGACCGGTCGCTTCGACATCCAGGCCCGCAGCGCCGTCACCCGGCTCGAGGACCACGGCGACGGCGAAGGCGTCACCGTGCACTGTGCCGACGACCGGGCCATCCGCGCCGACGTCGTCATCGACTGCGCCGGACCCGACGCGTTGGCGCTCCTCGGCGACAGGGCGCAGCAGGTCGGCGCACCGCCCTCGGTTCCGCAGGTCGCCTACTTCGCGGCGGCACCGTCGAGCACCGTCGAACCCTCGCGTCTGCCCGTCTTCATCGAGTGGGACGACGCCATGGTGTACGGCCTGCCGGTCCTCGGATCGGGCCCGCACGCCGACACCTTCAAGGTGTCCCACCACACCCCGGGCCCTGCGTTGCGCGACTACGACCCCGCCGCGACGTCAGACACACCCGCCCTCGACGAGGACGACGCGGCACTCCTCTCCACGCTGACCGACGCAGTCCGCCGGCTCCTGCCGGCCCTCGACCCCGAGCCGATCGCCACGGAGCGTTGCGTCTACGACAACTCGGCCGACACCGATTTCGTGCTCGACCGGGTCGGCAACGTCGTCGCCGGCTGCGGCACCAGCGGGCACGGCTTCAAGTTCGGCCCGCTCCTCGGCGAACTCCTGGCGGATCTTGCCGACGGCACGACGCCATCCTTCGACCTCGGCCCCTTCCGGCTCGACCGAATCGACCCCACCCACCCCACCGACCCCGGATCCGCGCCCGACCAGGAAGGATCGGCCTCCAGCTAGGTTGGCAAGACGTGCCTCGCTACGTCGCCCTCCTGCGCAGCGTGAACATCGGGGGCTACGGCCGCATGGCGATGAGCGACCTCCGCGAGACGTTCGGCTCCCTGGGCTACGACAACGTCATCACCTACATCCAGTCCGGCAACGTCCTCTTCTCGACGGCCGCCCGGAGCGAGGGTGGGATCGTCGAGGCCATCGAGCACCGGATCGCGCACGACTTCGGCGACGCGCCCGCCGTGCTGCTGCGCACCGTGACCGATCTGCGCCGCATCGGATCGAAGAGCCCCTTCGCCAAGAAGGGTGCAGACCCGGCCCGCCACCACGTCACGTTCCTCGCCGAAGCACCGTCCAAGGCGACGCTCGAAGCGCTCACGCTCCCGCCGAGCGGCAAGGACGAGTTGGTCGTGGACGGGCGCGAGGTCTACGTGCACACCCCCAACGGCTATGCCACCACGAAGTACACCGGCACCTTGATCGAACGGCGACTCGGCGTCGTCAGCACCACGCGCAACTGGAACACGGTCACGAAGCTCTGCGAGCTCGCATCCCGCTGAGCCGCCGTGACGAGCGGATCTACCCGACCATGACCGTGCTCGTGAGCTGGCTATCGTGACGCCTTCGATGCCACCGGAACGGAGCACGGAGTGACAGTCATGCGCAAAGCCAGTATCAGGTCGATGGCCGTGGCGGTCGCCGTCGCCGGCGGCGTATTCGGAATGGGTGCCGGCGCCAGTGTGGGGATCGGCGAGGCGGGTGCGGCGCAACACGCGCTCGACGCTTCGAAGGCGGCGTTCTGCCACGCGGACATCGCGATCGATCGGGCGAGTGCGAACGCGACGTCGGCCGCCGACTTCATCGGCGTGTTGAAGGCGCACCAGCAGGATCTAACCACCATGGCGAAGAACGCTCCGTCCGGGTCGCTCGGCCGGTTGGCCAAGAAGCTCGTCGCCACCGCCCAGAACGCCGTGGCGACGAACAACCCGAGCCCGCTGGCCACCGTGCAGGGTGGTCCGGTCGACTCCTACTGCGGGGTCGACGGGAGGGGGAGGCCGTTGCCGTCCTACTTCAACACGGGGAAGGGGACCGCGTACTGCACGAACTTCCTCCCGATCTATCGGGGCGTGGGGGCTGCCACCACTAACGCCGCCGTGCTCTCGGCGTTCACGAACCACAAGGCGCAGGTCCGACAGCTCGCCGCCGACGCGCCGAAGGTCGCGGCGTCGGTCCGGTCGGCCGCGGCCACGATGGCCGCGAAATCGAAGGCGATCGTCGCTTCTCCGAACATCACCTCGGTGGAGGCGCTCGCGAGCTCAGCCGGCAAGCTTGCGCTGTACTGCGGGCAGAACCAGTAAATCCGGGTGACG
>DATAYX010000048.1:0-2354 GCA_036272355.1 Acidimicrobiales bacterium | reverse complement strand
GGCAGCGAGGTGCAGCACTGCCTCGGCGCCGCCGCGACGCTGGCGGCTGACGGTGTGCGGGCGCGGGTGGTGTCCTTCCCCTCCTGGGACCGGTTCGAAGCGCAGCCCGAGGACTACCGCGCCAGCGTGTTCCCGGACGGTGTGCCGGTGCTCAGCATCGAGGCGGGTTCCACGTTCGGCTGGGACCGCTACGCCGACGACGCCATCGGCATCGACCGCTTCGGTGCCTCCGCGCCGGTGGCGGTCGTGATGGAGAAGTTCGGCTTCACCGCGGACAATGTGGTCGAGCGGGCGCGCGCCCTGGTGGCGCCGCACGCAGCGGCCGACGGACACGGCAGGCGATGAGCACGCAAGACGAGATCGAACGCAATGCGAAAGGAGTGGCACCAGTGACCCGACTCCAGGACCTCTACGACATCGGCGGTCAGAGCCCGTGGCTCGACAACCTGCGCCGCGACTGGATCCACGAAGGCCAGCTGGCGAAGTGGATCGAGACCGGCGTGCGAGGCATCACGTCCAATCCCACCATCCTGGCCAAGGCGATCGCGGGGCAGGCGACGTACGACGATCAGTTCAAGGCGCTGATGAAGGAGCAGACCGTCGAGGGCGCCTACTGGGAGATGGCGATCACCGACATCAAGGACGCCTTGGCGATGCTGCTGCCCCTCTACGACGACAGCGACCGCGAGGACGGGTATGTCTCGCTCGAGGTCTCCCCCGCCCAGGCGCACGACACCGAGGCGACGGTGAAGTCGGCCCGCGAGCTCCACGCCCGCATCGATCAGCCGAACCTCTTGGTGAAGGTGCCGGCGACCCGGCAGGGCGTGCCGGCGATCGAGACCCTGATCGGCGAGGGCCACAGCATCAACGTGACCTTGATCTTCGGTCTCGACCGCTACGACGAGGTGATGGAGGCCTACCTGCGCGGCCTCGAGGCGCTCGTGGCAGCGGGGCGCGAGGACCACTTGGCCCATGTGGCCAGCGTGGCCTCCTTCTTCGTCAGCCGGGTCGACACCGAGGTCGACCGTCGCCTCGAGAGCCTGGCCGGTGGCGAAGGCGGTGACCCCGCCATCCTCGGCCTGCGGGGCACCGCGGCGGTCGCCCAGGCGCAGTCGGCGTACCAACACTTCCAGCACACCTTCAGCGGCACGCGCTGGGAGGCGCTGCGCGAGAAGGGGGCGCGGGTGCAGAGACCCCTGTGGGCGTCGACGTCCACCAAGAACCCGAGCTATCCGGATCTGCTGTACGTCGACAGCCTCATCGGGCCGGCGACCGTCAACACGATGCCAGAGGGCACGCTTTCCGCCTTCGAGGACCACGGGACGCTCAAGCGCACGGTCGACGCCGACCCCGATGCTGCGACCCGGGCGCTCACGCGGCTGAAGGAGGTCGGCATCGACATGCTCGACGTCGAGCAGACCCTCGAGGACGAGGGTGTGCACAGCTTTGCCAAGTCTTTCGACGAGCTGCTGCAGGCGCTGACCGACAAGGCCGCGACGTTCTGATCGCCCGGCTGGAGGACCGAGAGGAGCACGCATGAAGATCGGCATGATCGGCCTGGGCAAGATGGGCGCCAACATGACCGAGCGCCTGCTGAAGGGCGGGCACGAGGTCGTGGCCTACGACCTCAGCGCCGACGCGCTGAAACTGGCGGCGTCGAAGGGCGCGGAGACGGCCACCACGCTCGAGGAACTGGCGCAGAAGCTCAGCCCGCCCCGGGCGGCGTGGGTGATGGTGCCGGCCGGGAAGCCGACGAACGACACCATCGACGCGCTGGCGGGGCTCTTCGACAAGGGCGACGTGATCGTCGACGGGGGCAACTCGAACTTCAACGAGGCCGAGACCATCGCGGAGCGCCTCCAGAAAAAGGGGGTCGGGTTCGTCGACGCGGGCACGTCGGGCGGCGTGTGGGGGCTGACCGAGGGCTACTGCCTCATGGTCGGCGGCACGAAGGAGTCGGTGGCGGTCGTCGAACCGGCACTGCTGACGCTCGCACCCGAGGGTGGTTACGCGCACGTCGGGCCGGTGGGCGCCGGGCATTTCGTGAAAATGGTCCACAACGGGATCGAGTACGGGATCATGCAGGCCTACGCCGAAGGATTCGAGGTGATGGCCCGTGCCGACGAGTTCAACTTGGACCTGCACGAGATCGCGTCGATCTGGCGCTACGGCTCGGTCGTGCGCAGCTGGCTCCTCGAACTGGCCGAGCGCGCCCTGCGGCCGGACGCGGGCTTCGAAGGCATCGCGCCGGTCGCGGTGGACTCGGGCGAGGGGCGCTGGACGGCCTTGGAGGCGATCAACCGAGGCGTCCCCGCGCCGGTGATCGCGACGTCGCTGTTCACCCGCTTCGCCTC
>DATAYX010000047.1:0-4244 GCA_036272355.1 Acidimicrobiales bacterium | reverse complement strand
GAACATCCCGCCGTCGCACCCGGCGCGCGACATGTACGACACCATGTACCTCGAGGTCGGCGAGCCCGAGACGGTACTGCTGCGCACGCACACCTCGCCGGTGCAGATCCACCTGATGGTCGCGGCCGTGCGCGACGGGACACTGCCGATCCACGCCGTGATGCCGGGCAAGTGCTTCCGCCTCGACACGCCGGACGCCACGCACCTCCCGGTCTTCAACCAGATCGAGGGCCTGGTCGTGGACCGCGACATCACGTTCGGCGACCTCGCCGGCACGATCCAGATCTTCACGGAGGCCTACTTCGGGCCGGGCATGCAATCGCGCCTGCGGCCCGCGTACTTCCCCTTCACCGAGCCGTCGGCCGAGTTCGAGATCACCTGCACCATCTGTCTCGGTGAGGGCTGCCGGACCTGCTCGCACACGGGCTGGATCGAGCTCGGCGGCTGCGGCATGGTCGACCCGGCCGTCTTCATCGCCGTCGGGATCGACCCCGCCGAGTGGTCGGGTTTCGCATTCGGGTTCGGGATCGACCGGCTGGCGCAGATGCGCCACGAGGTACCCGACATGCGCTCCTTCGTGGAGAACGACATCCGGTTCCTCTCGCAGTTCTGACCTGACCACACCACCGAACGGAAAGACACCTCCCGACAATCGTGCGCGCCCCGCTCAGCTGGCTTCGTGATTTCGCCCCCTTCCCGGACAACGTCGGGACGCTCCGCGCCGCGCTCGACGACCTGGGACTGGTCGTGGAGGCGATCGAGTACATCGGCGAGGGGTTGGGCGATGTCGTCATCGCGAAGGTGCTGAAGATCGACGAGATCAAGGGTGCGGACAAGATCCGCCTCGTCACCGTCGATGCCGGCGCCGAGCCGCTCGAGGTCATCTGCGGTGCGTGGAACTTCGGCGTCGGCGACCGCGTCCCGCTCGCGCCCGTAGGCGCCATCCTCCCGGGCGGCTTCGAGATCGAACGGCGCAAGATGCGCGGCGTCTGGTCCAACGGGATGCTCTGTTCGGGCAAGGAGCTGCGTCTCTCCGACGACAGCGCAGGCCTCCTCGTCCTCGGCGACGAGGTGCGCGGCGACCCGGGGACACCGCTGACCGAGGCCCTCGGCCTCGAGCCCGATGTCGTCTTCGACATCACCGTCGAGGGGAACCGTCCCGACGCCTGGTCGATGGCCGGCATCGCGCGCGACCTGGCCGCCCGCCTCGCCCTACCCTTCGTCGAACCCGAGCCGCCTGCGCCTCCCCCCAGCGGCCGGCCGGTCGAGACGGCCGCCACCGCGGTCGTGGAGTCCCTCGAGCTGTGCCCGCGGCTCACGGTGACGGTGCTCGACAACGTGCAGGTCGGGCCATCGCCGCAATGGATCGCTCGGCGCCTCCTCATGGCGGGCATGCGGCCGATCAACAACGTGGTCGACGCGTCGAACTACGTGATGCTCGAGCTCGGCCAGCCCACCCACCCCTACGACATTGCGCTGCTCCCGGGCCGCGGGCTCCGGGTCCGCCGCGCCGAGCCGGGGGAGACCCTCGTCACCCTCGACGAGGTCGAGCGCACCGTCGGCGTGCCGGGGCGCAGCCTGGGCGACACCGGGGCGGACTGCCTGATCTGCGACGCCGAGGGCACACCGGTCGGTATCGGCGGCATCATGGGCGGCGCGACCTCCGAGATCTCGCATGCCACGACCGAGGTGCTGCTCGAGGCGGCTTACTTCACGCCCATGGCGATCGCGCGCACCTCGCGGCGTCTCGGTCTGCGTACCGAGGCATCGGCGCGTTTCGAACGCGGCTGTGACCCGTGGGGGATCGAGCCGTCTGTGGCGCGCTTCTGCCAACTGCTCGCGGAGAGCAGCCCCGGGCTCCGGGTCGCCGACGGCATGCTCGACGTGCGCGGGGACGTGCCCGAGCCCTTCGTGCTGTCGGTGCCGCTTGCCCGCGTGCATCGTCAGATCGGCGTGGAGCTGGGTGCAGAGGCCATCGCCCGCCTCATCGAGCCCATCGGGTTCAGGGTGATGGAGGAGGTCGGCGCCGGCATGGCCGGCGGTCCCGGCGCTTCGGGCTTCGGCCAGGAGAGTCTCATCGTCGAGGTGCCCACGAATCGGCCCGACGTCCGCGCCCATCCCTTCGGCATTGACGACGTCATCGAGGAGATCGCGCGGACCTTCGGTTACTCGAACGTGCCGCGCCACATGCCGACGTGGCCGCAGCCGGGCGGGCTCACCGAGCTCCAGCGGTCGCGGCGGTTGGCCAAGGACGTGCTGTGCGGCCTGGGCGCCTCGGAGGGCTGGACCGATACCTTCGTCTCCGCCGCGGCGCACCGCGACGTGGGGTTGGCGGGCCCGGCCGTACGCGTGGCCAACCCGCTCGATGCGGAGAAGCCCTACCTCCGCCGCAGCCTCATGCCCGGCTTACTCGACGCGCTGGCGTACAACGCAGACCGACGCCAGCCCGACGTCCGACTGTACGAGGTCGGTGTGGTCTTCTCGCACCCCGACGAGGGGGCGCCGCGGATGGCCGAGCGCGCTGGCGCCGGAGGGCGTGAGACGGCGGCATTGCCGGGAGAACGCGAATTGCTCTGTGCCGTCTTCGCCCAAGGTGAGGACGACGCGCGTCTGGCCGTCGCCTCCTGGCATGTGCTGGCAGATGCATTCCGGGTCGACCGGGTCCGCCTCGTCCCCCCGGGCGACGGGCTGCCGCCGTTGCCGGGCCTGCACCCGACCCGTTCGGCGCACCTCGTGGTCCGGCCGGACAATGCCGGCGGCGACGGCACCGAAGACGGCAACGGCGCCACCGTGGTCATCGGCTCGGTCGGTGAGATCGATCCCGACGTGGCGACCACGTTCGGCCTCACCCGGACGTCGGGCAATGCGACTGAGGCCCGGCGTATCGGGTGGCTCGAGGTCGACCTCGGCCTGCTCTTCGACGAGAGGCGCGTGCCGCGTCGCCAGGTGGTGGCGAGTGCCGTGAGCCGCTTCCCCTCGTCGGACATCGACCTCGCCTTCGTCGTCGACGATCGCTACCCGACTGACGCCGTGGCTGACACCTTGCGGTCGGCGGCCGGTGACCTGCTCGAGTCGGTGCGGCTCTTCGATGTCTACCGCGGTCCCGGCATCAGGGAGGGTGCGCGCAGCCTGGCGTACCGGCTCCGGTTCTGTTCGCCGGTCCGCACGCTCACCGACGAAGAGGTCGGTGAACTCCGCACGAACTGCATCCAGGCGGTCGAGCGGGAGTTCGGGGCCGTCCTGCGCTGATCCCACTTCGTCCACGCCCACGACAAGGGCCATCCCTGTAGCTGCGTCGACCACAAGATGTTGCGCTGAGGTGAAGGAATCCCCGCTGCTCCTAACCCTTTCTTTTGCCTGCCCGCGACCGGCACATCGGGGATACCCGAGTCGCCGCGGTCGCTTCTTAGTTCCGGATCGCCATTGACCGCTCAATGGGTCATGATCGTCTGCGTGATTCAAGAGATCATGAATCAACCGATGCAGCGGCTTCGCGGTTCCGCGACCGACCTCATTGAGCACGGCTCTCTTCACGAAGAGCTTCAAGACCTACTCATGAGGGGTCTAACGGTGATCGACGGGTGTGCCTATTTTTGCCAAGAGCTTGAGAGAAACGGCCACCTCTCCAAAGAGGAGATGGGCGCATTGAGCCATCAGTCAATTATCAACAAGCAGCATCTGGATTTCTACTTGGATGACACTACGTCGACGAACTGGGATTCTTGGTGTGTCGCACAGGGAATCCTCCTCGGCCAAGCCGTGCTCGCAGAGGTTGGACGACTCACTCCCCTGCCAGTCGATGTCGTCATTACGGTCGATGACGGTGGGGCCTTGCCTCCCTATACGGACTACTCCGTTGTCAGCTTTGGACCGGACTCCGGTGACGAGTCAGCGCCGTCGTCGACCTTTCGTTTCTACGTTCGTGGCAATGGTGAGCGTTGGATCGAAGATGAGCGTCTCGACGATATGCGTGATGCGATACTGATTCTGCGAAGTTAGGAAGTAAGTGACCCATAACGCCGGTTTGTGGCGAGACGTCCGGGCGAATTCGCCGTGCCCGGCCACACAACATCTTGTGGGTCGCGCCGTGAAGGCGTAGTCCCTTCGCGACCGTGGCAAGGTGGCCGGGTGGAGGTGCGCCTGATCGATCCCTACGACGAGGACGCGCTGGCCGAATACGCCGGCGTCCTCGAGGCGTCGGACCGGGACATGTGGCCCGACATGAGCGGATACTCGGTCGTCGA
>DATAYX010000046.1:0-4715 GCA_036272355.1 Acidimicrobiales bacterium | reverse complement strand
GATCGAACGCGAGCTCCCGGTCGCAATGGCGACCGACGCCTTTGTGCTCCTGTACCAAGCGATCGTGGATCCGTTGACCGAAGACGTCGTCGCGGCCGAGGCGCTCCTGCGGTGGGACCGTCCGGGCCACGGCCGCGTCCTCCCCGAGAAGTTCCTGCCCGTCGCGGAGGACAGTGGCCTCATCTCCCCGATCGGGACCTGGGTGTTGGAACAGGCGACGGCGGACCTCGCCCGTTGGCGGGCGGAGAACAAGCTCTCCGGCCCGTTCCGCCTTTGGGTGAACGTGTCCCCGCAGCAGCTCGCCGACCCGGGCTTCCCGGCACTGGTCGTGGACGTGCTCACGCGCAACGGTCTTCCCCCGGAACTGCTCGGCTTCGAGATCCTCGAGGAGGCCCTGCTCGACGTCGGCGTCGCCGAGGTGGTCATGAGGTCGCTTCGGGACCTGGGTGTGTGCCTAAGCCTCGACGACTTCGGCGCGGGCTATTCAAACTTCTCCTGGCTCCAGGATCTGCCCATCACGGGAATCAAGATCGACCGTCGCTTCGTCTCGACGCTCGACTCCGGCGACTGTCGGAGCGCTGCCATCGTGCAGGGCCTGGTCAACCTGGGGCATTCGCTGAACCTGTCGGTCGTCGCCGAGGGCGTGGAGACGGCGGAGCAGGCCGGTGCGCTGCAGGCCATCGGGTGCGAGTCGGTCCAGGGCTTCTTCTACGGGCACCCGGTGCCCTCGGATGAGTTGTGGGACACGGTCGGGTCGATCCGGCCGGACGCGCTGCACGGCACGACCCAGAAGTAGGTCCGGCCGCTTCTCCGATCAGCCGGGCGACGGCGTGGCCATGCCCCCACCCAGGAGCGCGGGCAGCGCCGTAGCTCGCATCCGGGACAACACCCGGTCCGTCACCGGCAAGGCATCCGGGTGGACGCCGCCGTTACGATCGACCTCCGCCTGCCAGGCCGCAGCACGCTGCTCGAGCACCCCCGGCTCGTCCATCTGGGGGCAGTCGATGCGGTCGTTCGTGACATCGATGACGATGGTGTCACCCTCTTGCACGAGGGCGATCGGGCCACCGAGGAACGCTTCCGGCGCGACGTGGCCGATCACGAGTCCGACCGACCCGCCCGAGAACCGCGCGTCGGTCATCAACGCGATGGTGATGTCGCGCTCGCGGCACAGGGCGGTGATCCGTGAGGTGGGGTCAAGGAGCTCGGGCATACCCGGCGCGCCCCGGGGTCCCTCGTAGCGGATGACCACCATGTCGTTGTCCCCGAAGCTGTCCGGGTCCTTGTCCAGCGCCTCGATGAGGGCGCGCTCGCTGTTGAACACGCGGGCTCGGCCAGTGAACACACCGTCTCGCACGCCGCGTTCGACGCCGGCCACTTTGAGGATGGCGCCACCCTCCGGCGCAAGGTTTCCCCGGAGCAGACGCAGTCCGCCCGTGTCCTTGAAGGGCTTGTTGACCGAGTAGATGACCTCCTGATCGGGTGGCGGCGGTTCGAGCCGCCGAACCTGCTCGGCCAAGGTTTCGCCGGTGCAGGTGAGGGCGTCACCGTCGAGGAAACCCGCGTCGAGGAGTTCTTTGACGATGACCTGCAGTCCGCCCTTGTTGTCGACGTCCACCATGGAGTAGTCCCCGAAAGGCCGCATGTTGACCAGCACCGGCAGCCGCCGAGCGAGGTCGTTGAACTCGGCCTGGCTGAGCACGCCGGCCCAGAGGTCGATCCCGGCGGCACGAGCGATCTCCACGCTGTGCAACGCAACGTTGGTGGAACCGCCCATGGCGATGGCGACTGTCAACGCATTCCGGAGCGCGGAGGGCGTCACGATGTCTCGTGGCCTGATGCTCCGGCTGTTCATCGCCAACAGGCAGTCGACGAGTTGATCGGGGAACTCGGCCAGCCGGCGAGGGTCGTCGGACGGCGGGGCGACCATGTGCAGCGGCTCGAGCCCGAGCACGGCGATGAACGTCTGCATCGTGTTGTACGTGAACATGCCGCCGCAGCTGCCCTGGCCCGGGCAGGCGTGCAAGGCGTAGCGGGCGCGCACCGCCGGGTCCTGGTCGGCGACCTGAAAGGCCGACACGAGGTCGATCGGCCTACCGGTGTCCGGGTCGACCCCGGGCCGGATCGGGCCGTCCGAGAGGATGACCGCGGGGGTGTCGTTCTCGAGAATCGCGGCCAGGGTGCCGACCGGCGGCTTGTCGCACGCCACGACGGCGACCAGTCCGGCCACCTTGTTTGCGGCGAGGTGCACGTCGGCCACGTCGTGAACGAGCTCCCGTCCGACCAGGGAGAACCGCATCTCCGGCGTGCCGTTGAGCTGCCCGTCCGAGACCCCGAGCGTGAACGCCGGCGGAATCAACCGGACGGCGAGGTCATCCTTGGCGATCCGGCGCGACAGCGCGGACTGGATGATCTGCACCTTCTCCGGCACACCGAGATAGCACTGGCTGTCGCCCAGGTTTCCGATGACCGCCCATACGGGGTCGTGGATCTTCTGGACGTCCTCGCCGAGAAATTCGGCGGTGCCGACCCGCTGTACGTCGCGCCCCGGGTTCAAGGACACGAACGTGGACACCGGTTGCTCGCTGCTCATGGGCGCCAAGCATACGGCCGCCCCTACGCAGCTCAGGCGGGCGTGGGGACCGGGCCTGGGGTCGGAGTCGGAGTCGGGGTGACCTCGATCCCCAACCTCGGCACCGATCGGTCCATCCAGCGGGGCAGCCACCAGTTGACCGGACCGAGCACCTCCATGATCGAGGGGACGAGCATCATGCGGACGAGCGTGGCGTCGATGAGCACGGCAGTCGCCAGCCCGAGACCGAACACCTTGAGAATGTGGAGCGGGTCCTTGATGATGAACGAGCCGAAGACGCAGAACATGATCGCCGCCGCCGCCGTAATGATGCGGCCCGTGACGGCGAGGCCGTCCGCCACTGCGGTCGAGTTCTCACCCGTGCGCAGCCACTCCTCGCGAATGCGTGAGAGCAGGAAGACCTCGTAGTCCATGGACAGGCCGAAGAGAACCACGAACATGGCGACCGGTATCCAGGGATCGATCGGCCCCTTCTCGCCGATGCCGATGATGCTCCCGGCCCAGCCCCATTGGAACACGGCCACCATCACCCCGTAGGCCGCGCCGACGCTCAGGAGGTTCATGATCACCGCCTTGAGCGGCAGGACCAGCGAACGGAAAACGACCATGAGAAGCAGGAAAGAGAGGATCAGGACCGCGCCGATCACGATGAAAAGGCGGTGACCGAGGAAGTTGGCGGCGTCGATCGACGCCGCGGTCTCCCCGCCCACCTGCGCGTTGACGCCGGTGCCGTTGACGACGGGTGGGATCACGTCGGCACGCAGCCGGTTCACGAGGTCGACGGTCTGCGACGCTTGCGGTGACGTCGTCGGGATGACCGGAATGAGCGCACCCGTGTCGCTGGCGTTGAACTGCGCCGGTGCGGTGAAGGCAACGCCTGGCACACCCGACGACAGCGCGCGCTCGAGGTGCTGGACCGCCGGCACGTCCGAAGGTCCGCTCATGGCGACGGCCACGATCAGCGGACCGTTGAAGCCGGGTCCGAAACCCTGCGCCAGCAGGTCGTAGGCCTGGCGCGTCGTCAGGGTGGAGGGGTCGTTGCCGGCGTCGGTGAACTGGAGCCGCATGCTGAACAGCGGGAGTGCGAGCGCCACCAGGACGAGCACCGCCGCGATGCCCGTGAACCAGGCCCGCCTCTGGACGAAACGGCTCCAGCGGTGCCAGAACCCGTTCTCCGGCGGGGGCCCGCCGCTCTGGAGCAGCCCAGGAATGTGCAACTTGTCGATCACGTTGCCGGCGAAGCCGAGCATCGCCGGGAGGAGCGTCAACGCCGCCAACAGCACCATGAGCACGGCCGCGATGCACGCCGTGGCCAGTCCGATCATGTAGGGCTGCTGGATGAGATAGAGCCCGAAGAGCGAGATCACAACCGTGGTTCCGGCGAACATGACCGAGCGCCCCGCGGTCATATGCGCCGTCATCACCGCCTCGCGTGGCGTCCGGCCTTCGAAAATGCCTTGTCGGTACCGTGTGACGATGAAGAGCGCGTAGTCGATGCCGACGCCGAGGCCGATCATGATCGCCATCTCAGGCGAGAAGTTCGGCACGGTCAGCAGGTGCGTCAACAGCTCGAGCAGGGCGATGCCGATCCCCAGGCCCGCCAGCGCGGTTAGCACCGGTAGGCCCATGGCCACCACCGAGCCGAACGCGAGCAACATGATCAGCAGGGCGGCCGCGATGCCGATGCCCTCGCTGGGTCCCGGCGCGGCGGTGGAGGCGGCGGATATCGGGCTCCCGCCGAGCTCGACGTGGACCCCGTGGGTCGCCGCGCCCTGCGCGGCCGAGATGACCGTCTTGATCGCCCCCGTCGGGATGTCGGCCGTGTCCGTCGTGAATTGGATCTCGGCGTACGCGATGTCACCTCTGGCGGCGATCTGGTGTGCCCCATGGGTGGAGAACGGGCTGGTGATGCCCTGCACGTAGGGCAGCGGTCGCACCTTGTCGATGACGTCGTTGATTGCCGCCTGGTTGGCGGCGATCGGCGTCGACGTCTGGAACACGATGTCCGCCGTGTCGCCGGACCTGGACGCGAATCGCTGTTGGAGGATGTTCTGCGCTTGCTGTGACGGGGTGTTGCCGGCAGTGAACTTGTTCTTGAACGTGGTGCCCACCGCCACCGAGA
>DATAYX010000045.1:0-2100 GCA_036272355.1 Acidimicrobiales bacterium | reverse complement strand
CCGACGAACAGAATGTCCGCGCCGCCTTCTGCGGCCCGGCGTGCCTGCAGCTCGGCCGCGACCCGGGGGTCGGGGGCGGTGGTGACCCGTCCGTAGTCGGCCAGGACGGGGGTCACCGTCGTGCGGCGACAGCCGGCCCGCTTGAGCGCGCGCTCGCTGTAGCTGCTGCGGGCCAGGCCGAGCAGCGCCTCGGGCGCCAGCAGCGCCAGGTCGTCCGCCGCCTGTGCGGCCCGCGTCACGTTGCCCGGCTCCCACCCTGCGAAGAGCTCGGGGCTCGTGAAGTTGTGGAAGTCCAAGATGAGCGGCAGACCTTGCTCGGCAAGGTACGGGGCGACCGCAGACGACGTCGTGAACTGGTACACGGCCACGTCACCGTCGGCCGCGTGCTCGGCGTACATCCAGTGCTTGTATGCCTCGTCCGCCAGGTCGTCGTGGACGGCCTCGGCGAAGATCTCGGAGCGCCACCCCGCTGTGCGCAAGATGTCGCGCAGCTTCAGTGTGTGGGCGCCGGTGGCGTCGTGCGGGTTCAACGCAGGGAGGAACTGGTGGACGGCCACCGGCCTCCCGGCGGCGGTGGTCACCGGGTGTCGGGCTCGCGCTGCTCGTACGGCGTGAGCCCGGTGCGGACCCCCGTGACCACGTAATCGGAGCCGTCCGGGCCCTGCTGCGCGGCTGCGGTGTAGCCGCTCTCCTCCAGGAGGCGGCACCAGGTTTCGGGGCGCAGTGGCCGGCCGGCGGCCAGGTCGGCGCCATAGGGCGCGTCGGCCGCCTCCCAGGTCTCCCGCTCCACGGAATGGATCAACAGCGTGCCGCCGGGAGCCAGCCGGGTGCCGATCGCCGTGAGGAGGTGCGTGCGCTCGCCCCCCGCCATGCCCTCCACCGTGCCGCTGAGCACGATGCCTCCGAGCCCGGCGGCGGCGACCGCGCGCAGGTGCTCGGAGACGTGTTCATCACGCAGGTCGAGTGCGCCGAGCTCGGCGGCGTCGACGACGGGGGCGCGGGGGTCGATCCCGTAGGCGTCCACACCGGAGTCGACGATCCGCCGGACGAGCCAGCCGTCGCCGCACGCAGCATGGAGCACCCGGCCGGGCGCCTTGGCCAGTGCGGCGAGCGCGGGCTCGATCCACCAAGCGCCGGGCGGCACGGAGGTGGGGAACTCGATGATCGTTGCGTCGGGCACGCGTTGGGCCTCGATCCGGCCCTCCAGCTCCTTGAGGTGGTCGTCCACGATGTGCAGGGCCCGGCTGACGGCGGACGCGGACTGGCTCATCTGGTGCGTGATCCAGCCCACGTACCAGAGCATCATCGTGCGCATGCCCTTCTTCACGGCGGCGCCGGCGGCCCGTTCCGACTCGACCGGGACCACGGGGTCGATGAACGTCGCCGCGTCCACGAGACGCAGCGCCTCGCTGAGGTCGCCGCCGCGCACGCCGATGGGCGAGTGGGCGAGGAAGAGCTCGTCGAGTTCGCGCTCGAGCCGAGGCGGCAGGTCGCCCGAGGCGCGACGCAGGCGCACTTCCTCGGCGATCTCGGCCATCACCTGCTGGACGTAGGCTCCCGGGTCCTCGGGTGCCTGGTCGCCCGTGCTCTCGGCGTCGCTCATGCCCGCTCCCGATCCGTTCAGGCCATCGCGGCCGAGTCGATGCTGCTCTCGGACGAGATGAGTGCGGCGTGCACGTCCATGCGCACTGCGCCGGTGACCTTGGTGGGGTTCATGACCTCGAAGGTGCCGGCGTTCTCCTGCCAGTCGTAGAGGATCCCGCTCCGGCTCTGGATCCCGAGTGCGAACGAGAACGAGCCGTCGAGCATCGGCATGTTCACGATGCCGAAGTGCATGATGCCCGTCCCGGCGGGTGCGTCGATCTGCACGCCGATGATGGTTGTATCGGTGCGCATGATGCTGTTGCCGGTGTCGTCGCGGATCTCGAGTGAGAAAACGACGTCCTCTGTCGCCCGCAGTGCTTCGAATTCGACCCGGACGGTCAGGTCGTCGCCGGTGGCCATGTACGGCACCGTGTTGTCGCCCGAGTACACGCGGTGGACGGAACGAAATCGTACGGGTCGTTTTGCGTCGTCGGCCGACCAGGTTTCCCCGACATT
>DATAYX010000044.1:0-2226 GCA_036272355.1 Acidimicrobiales bacterium | reverse complement strand
GACCCGGGGCGGGCGCTCAGGCGGGAGGCTGGAAGACCAGGCAGCCGTTGTGACCGCCGAAGCCGAACGAGTTCGACAGCACGGCAGCGGGTTCCCACGCCATGGGCTCTCCGTGCACGACGCGGATCGTGATCTCGGGGTCGGGCTCCTCGTAGCCCGCGGTGGGCGGGATCGTCGCGTGGTGGATGGTCAGGACGGCCGCAACGGCCTCGATCGCACCCGCGGCGGCCAGGCCGTGCCCGGTCACGCCCTTGGTCGACGTCACCAGCGGCCCCGGCTCGCCGAAGACCTTGGTGATGGCGCGGGCCTCGGCCAGGTCGTTGAGCGGGGTCGAGGTGCCGTGCGCGTTGATGTGCCCGACCTCGTCCGGCGTGATCGCGGCGTCGGCCAGCGCGAGCTCCATGCAGTTGACCGCGCCGGATCCGTCGGGCGCCGGCGCGGTGATGTGATGCGCGTCCGCGGTGCTGGCTGCGCCCGCGACCTCGGCATAGATGGTGGCGCCCCGGTCGACCGCCCGGTCCCAGTCCTCGAGCACCAACGCCGCGGACCCCTCGGTCATCACGAAGCCGTCGCGCCGGGCGTCGAAGGGACGCGAATGGCCCGAGGTCGAGAGTGCCGTCATGTTGGCGAAGGCCGCCTTCGCGACCGGATGCATGCCGGCCTCGGAGCCTCCGCCGATGGCGACGTCGCAGCGGCCGGAGGCAACGAGCCGGGCCGCGGCAGAGATCGCGTGGGTGCCCGCCGCACAGGCCGTGCAGATCACCTCGGAAGGCCCCCGCCAACCCAGCCGCATGGAGATCCCCGCCCCGCCTGCATTCACCATCATCATCGGGACGAGGCGTGGCGAGACGCGATCGGCTCCCTTCTCGTTGAAGACCCCGACCTGCGCGGCCAGGGTGTCGAGCCCACCGACGCCCGTCGCGAAGACGACGCCCGCCTTGGCGGGGTCCACGCCCAGCTCCCCGGCGGCCTCGACGGCCATGTCGGCCGAGACCATGGAGTACTGGGCGAAGCGGTCGAGTTGTCGCGCATCCTTCGGCCCGAAGAAGTCAGCCGGGTCGTAGCCGCGCACCTCGCCACCCACGACCGCCGGGTGGAGCAGCCCATCCCAGAGAGCCTCGATGCCGACGCCACAGCACGTCACGGCTCCGAGACCGGTGACGGCGACCCGTCTTCCCCGGACCGGTCCGTCGGCGCCGATGCCGATCTGCATCAGAGCTTGGACGAGATCAGGTCGAAGGCTTGGCCGATGGTGGTGATGTCCTCGAGCTCCGTCTCCTCGACCGTGATGTCGAAAGACTCTTCGAGGGCCATGACGAGTTCCACCAGGTCGAGGCTATCGGCGTCGAGATCGTCGGCGAACTTCGCCTCTTTGGTGATCTTGTCCGCCGGCACCTGCAGTACTTCCACGGCGCACTCGCGAAACTTCTCGAACGCTGCGTCGCTGTCCACTATTCGCTCCTTCTGTTTTGGTTTCCTGAACGCTACAGCCCCATGCCGAGCCCGCCGTCGACCGGAACGACAGCGCCGGTCACGTAGGCAGCGGCATCCGAGGCGAGGAAGCCCACGACGTTGGCGACGTCCTGGACGCTGCCCGCCCGACTGAGGGGGACCTGAGACGTCATCAGTTCGACCCTCTCGGCGCCGAGGGCCGCGGTCATGTCGGTGTCGATGAGGCCCGGCGCCACGACGTTGACGGTGATCTGCCGGCTGCCCACCTCGCGGGCGATGGCCCGGGCCATGCCGACGAGGCCCGCCTTCGACGCGGCGTAGTTGGCTTGGCCGGGTAAGCCGACGAAGGCGCCGACGGAGGACACGAAGATGATGCGTCCCGTGTGCAGCCGCAGCATCTTTGCCATGGCCCGCTTGGCGACGCGGAAGGACCCCGTGAGGTTGGCGTCGATGACGTCGAGAAAGGCTTGGTCGCTCATGCGCAGCATCAGCGAGTCCATGGTGATGCCCGCGTTGGCGACGAGCACCTCGACGGGCCCCCAGTGCCCCTCGATGGCCGCGAAGGCCGCGTCGACCTGCTCGCCGTTCCGGACGTCGCAACGCACCGCGAAGAACCGATCGGCGTCCTCTCCCTCGGGCGGTGCCGGGGCTGCGTCGGACCGGTACGTGGTCGCGACCTGGTGACCGTTGGCCAGGAACCATTCGACACAGGCCGCGCCGATGCCGCGCGTCCCACCTGTCACGAGGACGACCGCCATCAGGTCGCTTCGGGCA
>DATAYX010000043.1:0-4992 GCA_036272355.1 Acidimicrobiales bacterium | reverse complement strand
GTGGACGGGTCTTCTTCGCGTGTCCCGACCGGGAGCTCGGTCTTGGCTGCATCCGCGCCTGGAACGACTGGCTGTTCGAGGAGTGGTATTCGCTCCACCCGAATCGGATCGTGCCTCTCGGCATTACCTACCTGGCCGACCCCAAGCTTGCCGCGGCGGAGATCCGGCGAAATGCAGAGAGGGGCTTCACGTCGGTGACTTTTCCCGAGCGCCCGCACGAGATCGGAATGCCGTCGCTCTGGGACCGAGAGCATTGGGACCCGATCATTGAAGCAGTCGTTGAGACCGACATGGTGATCTCGTTGCACGTGGGCAGTTCGGGGATTGAGATCGGGCCACCCGGTGGCGCGCCGCTCCAAATCGGCGCCACGCTCTTCGGTCAGCGGTCGCTGACCGCAGCAACGGAGTGGTTGTGGTCGGAATATCCCCTCCGGTATCCGGGCCTGAAGATCGCGATGAGTGAAGGTGGAATCGGTTGGGTGGCCATGCTGATCGATCGTCTCGACAACATGGTTGACCGCTCCGGGTATGGCAGAGGTTGGAAGCTGAGACCGTCAGAGGTGTTGCGACGTAACTTCTGGTTCTGCACCATCGACGATCCTTCGACGATCGATACTCGTTATGCGATTGGGGTCGAGAACATCATGGTGGAGGTCGATTACCCACACGGTGATGGAACGTGGCCGGACACCCAGCGGGTGATCGAGGAATGCTGGGGACACATACCGATCGACGAACTTCGGGCAATGTGCTGCCAAAACGCAGCAGCGCTCTATCGCCATCCCCTGCCTGACCCCGTCCTGCCTCTTTGAGAGGAGCTTCTGTGTTCACCCCGACCGCCGAGAAGTTGATGCCCGATCTGACGCAACGCGAGGAGTTGGTCGTGCTCGCCCGGGCGCTGTGGCGGGAGGGCTACAACGATCATCTGGCCGGGCACATCACCGTCAATCTGGGCGACGGCACCCTGCTGTGCAATCCCTGGCTACTGACCTGGGCGGAGCTGCGGCCCTCGCAGGTACTCCGCATCGACCTGGAGGGACGCGTGGTCGAAGGGGACTGGCCCGTCCCCCTCGGCATCCCCCTGCACCTCGAACTGCACAAGGCCCGGTCCGACATCGGCTGGGCGCTGCACAACCACCCACTCTTCGGCACGGTGTGGGCCGACCTGGGGGAGGTACCGCCGATCCTGGACCAGAGCTCGGCTCTCGGTGGCGGCGCGCTGACGCTGGTTGACGAGTACGAGGGACCGGTGAACGATCCGAACAGCGCGCGGCGAGCCGTGACCGAGATGGGCGATGCGTCGATGGCCCTCCTGGCCGGGCACGGCGTGTTCGTCCTCGGAGGTTCGGCCCGCGCCGTGCATCAACGTGCAGTCGCCCTGGAGCAGCGCTGTCAGCATGCCTGGTACGCGAGGGCGGCCGGCGGCGAGGGCATCTCGAAGGTGCCGGAGTCGTTCATCAACCTTGTCGGGCGGAGCGATGGCGAAGGCTTCATCGGGTTCTGGGAAGCCGCAGTGCGAGCCGAGTTGGCGGCGGACCCAGGATTGCTGGACGGTTAACCGAGCCCGAGCTCGGGCGCCGACTGGGGACAAGGCTGGGATGCCGTCGTCCACCGGGGCGACGGGCGCGACGTCATGATCCGGCCGGTCGGGCCGACGAACGTGAGCTCCTCGTTGCCGTTTCCCTCTATCGACCACTGCTTCGAGTGCACCAGGTGGTGGTGGTGTTCACAGAGCAGCGCCAGATTGGGCAAGTCCGTCGTGCCTCGGTGAGGTTTCCACCATCGGATGTGGTGGGGATTGACGAAGGTGGCGTTGGCGCAGCCGGGAAAGCGACAGTGTCGGTCGCGTCGCATCAGTTCTCGACGTTGCGCCGCGGTCGGATAGCGACGCTGTCGGCCCTCGTACATGGTGTGGCCCGCGGTGTCATCGACGGCCAGGATCACGGTGGCGTCGCACGCCACCCGGCGGACCGTGTCGGCACTGATCAACCCTTCGCGCTCGAGCTCACCCGGGAGCTCCGATGTCTCGTCGAGCAGCGTGGCCAACGGGACGTGGGCGACAACGGTGTACGGCGGTGTGTGGTGACCGGGCGCGCCCGAGGAGCGAACGATTCCGACGAACGCATCGCAGAGCCGTTGATCCCACGGTGTCTCGCCATCCGAGGGGACTTCGCGGGCATGCGCCTCGAGCGCCCCTCGGACCTCGGCGAATGTCTCGGCGGGTAACTGGGCCGTGACCGTCCTGAAGGACTCGTTGAAACGGAGGAAGCGGGCGTCATAGTCCGCCCGGGCCGTCTCGGCTGAAGCATTCCTTCGGGACCGGGCCAACTGCGCCAGTTCGCGCACAGAGTGCTCCATGGCCCGATCCCGGAACTCGCCGTCCGACTCCGGCGTCGCCACATCGACGACGGCTCGGACCTTGTCGAAGCTCAGCTCGCCGGACGACAAGGCGTCAGCCAGGCGAGGCAGGTCGTAGAGGCGCTCACCGACGTGGGCGAGCGCACGGGCGGTCGGGGTGGAGACGCCGAGGCGCTCCACCATCCAGGACTCCAGGGACGTCGCCCCGTCGTCTCGCCAGCCTTCGCGGCGATCGAGCTCCCCACTGAGCAGAACGATGAGGCCCGCTGAGGAGGCCATGTTGCGAGCCGACTCGGCGGCCAGCCCCATGAGCTCCTCGTTCGACAACTTGGCCAACTCGCTGAGCCCCAGCGACGACGTGACTGCGGAGATGGGCGAGGTGTCGATTACGGGCACGCCGGAGAATGGTCGCGGCGCGAGCGGTGCACCCGAACTTTCTGCGATCAGCGGCTCGCGGTTCCGAAGACGTCCCGCAGTTCCATCGGCACTGGGGAATCGAGCTGGCCGTAGGTGCAGGACGAAGGCTCGCGGTCGGGTCGCCAGCGGACGAGGGACGTCGCGTGGCGGAAGCGATCGCCCTGGAGGTGGTCGTACGAGACCTCGCAGACGGCCTCCGGCCGCAACGGCTCCCAGGTCATGTCCTTGCCGGCGTTCCAGCGGTTCATCGCACCGGGCGCGCGGCCTTCTGCCTGCGCCTCGGCCCAGCCCGCCCAAGGGTGGTCCTTGAGCGCGTTCTTGCGATAGGGCTTGACCTCGTCGACGAGTTCACGTCGGCGAGCCACGCTGAACCCCGAGGCGACGCCGACATGGTGAAGTGTGCCGGCTTCGTCGAAGAGGCCCAAGAGGAGGGAGCCGACCCCCTCACCGTCCTTGTGGGTGCGGAAACCGGCCACGACGCAGTCGGCCGTGCGCTGGTGCTTCACCTTGAGCATCACCCGCTTGTCGGGGAGGTAGTGGAGGTCGGCGGCCTTGGCGACCACGCCATCGAGGCCGGCGCCCTCGAAGCGCGAGAACCAGTCCGACGCAACGTCGGGGTCCTGGGTGGCAGGCGTCAGATGGATCGGCGGCTTGGACTTCTTCAGCAGCTTCTCGAGCATCTTGCGGCGCTGGCCGTACGGCGTCTCCATGTACGAGGTGTCGTCGTGGGCCAGGAGGTCGAAGGCGACGAAGGACGCGGGCGTCGCCGATGCCAGCTGGTTGATCCGCTTGGCGGCGGGGTGGATGCGCTGGGACAAGGCGTCGAACTCCAGTCCTGTCGGGCCGGCAATGACGATCTCGCCGTCGAGGACGATGCGGTCGGGGAGCTCCCGGCGGAGCGCGTCGACGAGCTCGGGGAAGTATCGAGTCAGTGGTTTCTCGTTGCGGCTCCCGAGCTCCACATCGTCGCCGTCACGGAACACGATGCAGCGAAACCCGTCCCACTTCGGCTCGTAGTACAAGCCCTTCTCACGGGGCAGCTCACGGGTGAGCTTGGCCAGCATCGGAGCGACCGGCGGCTTGACGGGGAGTTTCACGCGGCCTCCCCGTGCGACGACGCCCACGACACCAGTTGGTCGGCCGTGGAGCGGTTGACGACGCGGTCGAAGGGCACGCCGGCGGCGACGGCGTTGTTGCACCCGCGTCCCAACCACTCCAGCTGGCCCGGGGCGTGCGCGTCGGTGTCGATGGCGAAGGAGCATCCGAGCTCGACGGCGAGCCGCAGCAGGTCTTCGGGTGGGTCCTGGCGCTCGGGGCGGGAGTTGATCTCGACGGCGGTCCCGGTGCGGGCGCAGGCGGAGAACACGGCCTCGGCGTCGAACGCCGACTGCGGTCGGCCCCGACCCACGACGATGCGGCCCGTGCAGTGCCCGAGGATGTCCGTGTGCGGGCTCTCGATTGCCGCCAGCATCCGCGCCGTCATCTGTCTGGCGTCCATCCGCAGTTTGGAGTGGACGCTGGCCACCACGACGTCGAGTTGGGCGAGGAGGTCGAGATCGAGGTCCAGCGAGCCGTCTTCGAGGATGTCGACCTCCATGCCCGTCAGGATGCGGAACGGCGCGAGCTGCTCATTGAGGTCGTCGACGAGAGCGAGCTGCTCGGCGAGGCGCTCCTCGTTGAGCCCGTGAGCGACCGTGAGCCGGGCGCTGTGGTCGGTCAGGACGAGGTATTCGCGGCCCAGGTCGCGGGCGGCCTCGGCCATCTCGATGATGGGGCTCCCGCCGTCCGACCAGTCGGAGTGCGAGTGGCAGTCGCCCCGGAGGGACTCGAGCAGCTCGGTGGCCGCGCCCTGGAGCACGAGGTCATCCCTCGTCAGGTCCTTGTCGATCTTGGTGAGGTAGGCCGGGACCTTGCCGTCGAGTGCCTCGCCGATCACCTGCGCCGTCGACTTGCCCACCCCTTCGATCGACTGCAGCCGGCCCGCTGTCGCCAACGCCTCCAGCTCGTCGTCCGGCATGTCCTTGATCGCCCGGGCCGCACCGCGGAAGGCCCGCACCTTGTAGGTGTCCGCGCCGCTGCGTTCGAGGCGGAACGCGATCTGATTCAGCGCATCGAGTGGTTTCACCGTGGTCCTACGCCTTCTCTTCCTTCGGTTCGTCGGGTTCTTTCTTGGCCCGGCTCGGAGCAACACGGGGCGGCTCGTCTGGCATTTTGGGG
>DATAYX010000042.1:0-3386 GCA_036272355.1 Acidimicrobiales bacterium | reverse complement strand
CCTCGAGATGCCGGGCGACAAGGACAACCTGACGGCGCGCATCGTGGACCTGCTCTCGCCGATCGGCAAGGGGCAGCGCGGCATGATCGTCTCGCCGCCCAAGGCCGGCAAGACGACGGTCATGAAGCAGATCGCCCACTCGATCGAGGCGAACAACCCCGACGTGCACCTCATGGTGCTGCTGGTGGACGAGCGGCCCGAAGAGGTCACCGACATGCGCCGCACCGTCAAGGGCGAGGTCATCGCGTCGACCTTCGACCGGCCCGCGGACGAGCACACGCAGGTCGCGGAGCTGGCGATCGAGCGGGCCAAGCGTCTGGTTGAGATGGGACGCGACGTGGTGATCATCTTGGACGGGATCACCCGCCTGGCCCGGGCCTACAACCTGGCCGCGCCGGCGACGGGACGGATCATGTCCGGTGGTGTCGACTCCGGTGCGCTGTACCCGCCGAAGAAGTTCTTCGGTGCCGCCCGGAACATCGAGGAGGGTGGTTCGCTGACGATCCTCGCCTCCGCGCTGGTCGAGACCGGCTCCAAGATGGACGAGGTCATCTTCGAGGAGTTCAAGGGCACGGGCAATATGGAGCTGCGGCTGGACCGCCGCCTCTCGGAGCGCCGCCTGTACCCGGCCATCGACGTCAACGCGTCGTCGACCCGCCACGAGGAGCTCCTCTTCGAGCGGGGCCAGCTCCAGCAGGTCTGGAAGCTGCGCCGGGTCCTCAACGCCCTGGCCTCCGACGGCAAGGATGCCGCCGGTCTGGAGCTCTTGATGGACAAGATCAAGACGACGGGCAGCAACGACGAGTTCCTGGCCGAGATCGCCAAGGGGCCGGGGACGTAGGCGGAGCTGCGTCCTGCGCTTTGCGGCCGGTCCGGCGCCGGGCATATTCGGGGCCCGACAGGCGTTCATGTATCTGATGTGCCGGGCAGGCGTGGCGGTTCCACGCCGTAGACTGGTCCGGCCCACGAGTCTGGAGACACCAATGAAGTCCGACATCCACCCCGCCTACGTCGAGGCCACGGTCAAGTGCTCGTGTGGCAACACGTTCACGACGCACTCCACCAAGGCCGACCTCCACGTCGAGCTTTGCAACGAGTGCCACCCCTTCTTCACGGGCAAGCAGAAGCTGGTCGACTCCGGTGGACGCGTCGAGCGCTTCCAGCGCCGCTACGGCGAGCGCAAGGGACGGGCGAAGGCGAAGCCCGCCTCGTCCTCACCGGAATCGGAATAGCTCGGGGCGCCCCCGGTCCGCCGGTGGCGCCGATTGCGAGCCCGAGCCTGAGCCCCCAGTCATGATGGACGACCGGATGGCCGCGCTCGAGGCCGAGTTCTCCTCGGTGGAGACGGAGTTGGCCGATCCGGCCACCTTGTCCGACTCCGACAAGCTGCGCGACCTGTCGCGCCGGCACAAGGGGCTCGCAGAGGTGGTCAAGACCTGGCACGAGCTGGGCTCGGCCCGTTCGGACGTCGCGACCGCCCGCGAGATGCTGACCGAGGCCTCGGGCGAGGACCGTGAGCTGATGCGCGAGGAGCTCGAGTCGTCGGAGTTCCGGGTGGCGTCGCTCGAGGAGCGCATGGAGACGCTCCTTCTGCCCAAGGACCCCAACGAGGGCCGCAATGTGATCATGGAGATCCGCGGCGCTGTCGGTGGCGACGAGGCGAATCTGTTCGCGCGGAATCTGTACGACATGTACCTCCGTTACGCGGCCGCCAACAAGTGGAAGGTCGAGGTGCTGTCCGAGGACGAGTCGGACAAGGACGGCATCAACGAGGCGGTCTTCGTGGTCAAGGGGGCCGACGCCCACATCCGCCTCGAGCACGAGGGCGGCACGCACCGAGTCCAGCGCGTGCCGGTCACCGAGGCCAAGGGCCGGGTGCACACGTCGACGGCGACCGTCACCGTGCTGCCCGAGGCAGAGGAGGTCGAGGTGGAGATCGACCCGAACGACCTGAAGATCGACGTCTACCGCTCGAGCGGTCCCGGCGGCCAGTCGGTCAACACGACGGACTCGGCCGTGCGCATCACGCACGTCCCGACCGGCACCGTCGTGGCGATGCAGGACGAGAAGTCGCAGATCCAGAACCGCGCCAAGGCGATGGTCGTGTTGCGGGCGCGTCTGTTGAAGGCCGAGCAGGACCGCCAGACGGCCGAGATGTCGGCCGAGCGCCGCGGCCAGGTCGGCGCCGGCAGCCGGACGGACAAGATCCGCACCTACAACTACAAGGAGAACCGGGTCACCGACCACCGGATCAATCTCACCCTCTACAAGCTCGACCAGGTGCTGGCCGGCGACCTCACCGAGCTGACCGACGCGCTCATGGCCGACAAGCGGGCGCGCCAGTTGGCGGGTGAGGAGGCGGCGGGCGCGTGACGCCGGTGGGCGCCGCCGGTGCTGCCGCTGTGCCGGAAACTGCGAGCGGCCCGACCCGTGCCGAGCTCGTGGCCGAGTTGGCCACCCTGGTCGGCGCACCGCACGAGGCGCGTTTCATCGTCGACGAGGCCCTCGGGCTCGGATTGACGCTCGGGCACCCGGGCCCGCCCACCGGGCCGATGGGCGACGCGGTGGTGTCGGCGGCGCGTGAGATGGCATCTCGGCGTGTTGGCGGCGAGCCCCTGCAGTACGTGTTCGGCCACTGGGCGTTCCGGCGCCTCGATCTCTTCGTCGATGCGCGGGTGCTGATCCCGCGGCCCGAGACGGAGCAAGTGGTCGAGGTCACACTGGTCGAGGCGCAGCGGCTGGCGGCGACGACTGACGGTCGGAGCGCAGGGCTCGTGATTGCGGATGCCGGCACCGGCTCGGGCGCCATCGCACTGTCACTCGCGACCGAGCTCGGTCCCCGGGTTTGCGCCGAGGTATGGGCGACGGACGCCAGCACCGACGCATTGGCGGTGGCGGCGTCGAACCTCGAGGCGCTCCGGCTGTCCCAACCGGCTGCGGCGGCCCTGCCGCCGACGACGCTGGTGCACGGCGACTGGCTCGAACCGCTACCGGCGCGCCTCAGAGGCGCCGTCGACCTGGTCGTGTCGAACCCGCCGTATGTGAGCGAGGCGGAGTGGGGAGGGCTGGCGCATGAGGTCAGGCTCGAACCCCGCGGCGCGTTGGTGGCCGGCGCGGCGAGCGACGGCACCCCAGGACTGGCTGATGTCGAGGCGGTGCTCCGACAGGCGAGTGCGTGGTTGCGCCGACCGGGTGCGGTCGTGATCGAGATCGCCCCCCACCAAGCGGAGGCGGCGACGGCCCTCGCTTCCGGACTCGGCTACGAGGAAATCCGAGTGGAGCAGGACCTCTCCCGGCGTCCGCGCGCGCTGGTGGCCCGCCGCAGAGACTAGAGATGTGAGAGTCATGGGGGACATCGCAGGAGTGGACGACGAGGTAGCGAGGCC
>DATAYX010000041.1:0-4128 GCA_036272355.1 Acidimicrobiales bacterium | reverse complement strand
CGGCTCGTGGTGATCGGGCGCGGCACCCTCATCGCCGAGACGAGCGTCGAGGAGTTCAGCGCGCAGCACCAGGCCGAGGGCGTGCGCGTCGTCACCCCGACGCCCCAGCTCCTGGTCTCCGCACTGACCAAGGAGGGCGTGCGCCCCACGGTGTCGGACGACGGCGGCATCGTCGTCACCGGCGTCCCCTCGGCGCGGATCGGGGAGATCGCCGCCCGCTCGTCCCTCACCCTCCACGAGCTGACCCCGATCCGCGCCTCGCTCGAGGACGCCTTCATGGAGCTGACGTCCGACGCCGTCGAGTACCGCTCCCGCGAGCGCGAACACCAGCCCGAGCTCGCGGCCACCCGTTGACCGACCACCGACACCGACCCCGAAAGGAACCGTTGTGACCATTGCCCTGTCCTTGCCGGACACCACGCCCGCCCTCCGTGACGGCCGGGTGGGCTTCCGCCACGCCGTCGCGGCCGAGGTGAGCAAGCTCGCCTCCCTGCGTTCGACGAAGTTGCTCCTCGGCATCACCGTGCTCGGCACGATGCTCGTGACGTTCCTCTCGGCCAACGGCGCCGCGCACCACCCGCGCCAGTGGTACGAGTTCTCGGGCTGGGACCCGACGAACCAGGCCCTGGCCGGGCTCGCCATCGGGTCGCTCGTGCTCGGCGTGCTCGGCGTCCTCGCCATCTCCGGCGAGTACGGGTCGGGCACCATGCGCTCGTCCCTCGCCGCGGTCCCGCGGCGCGAGACGCTGTTCGCGGCCAAGGCCACGGTCGTGGGCCTCGTCACCCTCGTCGTCGGCGAGGTCATGAGCTTCGCGGCCTTCTTCTTCGGCCAGGCGATCCTCTCGACTGGCGTCGCCCCCACCGCGCACCTCGGCCAACCCGGTGTGCTGCGCGCCGTCGTCCTCACGGGGGCGTTCCTGAGCCTCTTCGCGCTCCTCGGCCTCGGGCTCGGCCTGATCATCCGCCACACAGCGGGTGCCATCGCCACCTTCGCCGGCGTGACCCTCCTGGCCCCGATCCTCCTGCACACGATCGGCGGGCGCCCCGAAAAGTTCACGCCGGCCATCATCTTCGCCCAGTCCGTCGCGGCCGTCGTGCCGCAGACCAACCAGGTATCGGCAACAATCGGGTTTGTGCTGATGGTGCTCTACACCGTCGCCGCCCTCGCCATCGGAGCGGTGGTGCTGATCAAGCGGGACGCATGACCTTGGTCACCGACGACGGCGAGGCGCCGGCGCAGCCCGAGTCCGAGCAACACCCCCAACCGGGTGGGGTGTCGCTCGCGATCACCGACGAACAGGTGATCAAGATGAAGGAGCTCGTCCAACGGATCCTGCGCGAGCCGTTCACCAAGCGTCCCTGGAGCGAGCTGGCGTTCTGGCTCGTGAGCGGCGCACTCGCCATCGTGAGCCTCGCCGTGGTCGCCGCCACGATGGTCGCCGGCGTCTGGCTCATCATCACGTTCGTCGGGTTGATCATCATCGCCCTGTCCTTGCGGATTGCGCGTGGGGTCGGCCGCTGGCAACGCGCCCTGGCCCACAACTTCCTGGATGAGACGATCGAGGAGCCCGGGCCGTTCGCCCGGCGTCCCGGGTTCTTCGGCTGGTTGCAGTCGGCCCTGCGCGACCGCGTCGCGTGGCGCTCCGCCGCGTACCTCGCGCTCAAGCTGCCGTGGACACTGCTCGGTGTCTACGTCGCCTTCAGCCTCTGGTGGGACGCGTTCGTGGGGATCCTCAACCCGATCTTCTCGCACGGCGACGGCGGTTCCGGCCCGATGTGGGGGCTGATGCAGAACATCTTCCTGCCGAACGGGATCTCGGGCGACGGCGGGAGCTTCGGTCACACCCTCGGCCTGTTCATCCTGGGACTTCTCGCCCTCTTCGCCGCTCCGTGGGTCATGCACGGCTTCGTCACGGTCGACAAGCTCCTCATCCGTACCCTGCTCGGGCCGGACCCGGTCGCCGCCCGTGTGCGCTCCCTCGAGCAGGCGCGCACCACCACGGTGGACGCGTCGGCCGCCACGCTGCGGCGCATCGAGCGGGACCTGCACGACGGCACCCAGGCCCAGCTGGTCGCCCTGGCCATGCGGCTCGGCATGGCGAAGGAGAAGCTCGAGAGCACCGAGGACGTCGACCTCGACCGCGTCCGCGAGCTCGTCGACGAGGCACACCGCGGCGCCAAGGAAGCCATCACCGAGCTGCGCGACATCGCCCGGGGCATCCACCCTCCCGCGCTCGACATCGGGCTCGAAGGTGCGCTGTCCACCCTGGCTTCGCGCAGCGCCATCCCCACCGAGCTCAATTTCGACGTGCGCGCCCGGCCCACCCCCGCCATCGAGGCCATCGCGTACTACTGCGTGGCCGAGCTGCTGGCCAACGTCGCCCAGCACGCGCAGGCCTCCCGCGCCACTGTGTCGTGCGCCCAGCAGGGCACCTGGTTGCGCCTGGTCGTGCGCGACGACGGGCGGGGCGGTGCGCACCTCTCGACGGTCGGCTCGACGTCGAGCGGCCTGTTCGGGCTTACCGAGCGCGTGCGCACGGTCGACGGCCGCCTCGATCTCGTGAGCCCGCCCGGCGGCCCCACCGTCGTCACGGTGGACCTCCCTCTCGCCGCATGACGACGGGTGCGCTCCGGGTGGCCATCGCCGAGGACTCGGCCATCCTCCGGGACGGGCTGGTCCAGCTCCTCGTCGACCGCGGCTTCACCATTACCGGCGCCGTCGCCGAGCCGGCCGCGCTCCGCAGCTCCGTCGCCCAGAATCCGCCCGACGTGGCGGTCATCGACATCCGGATGCCACCGACCTTCACCGACGAGGGGCTGCGGCTCGCCCTCGAATTGCGGGCGAAGCACGAGGGCCTGGGCATCCTGCTCTTCTCCCAGTACATCGAGACCCGCTACGCGGCGGACCTGCTGGCCGACGACGCCGCCGGCATCGGCTACCTGCTCAAGGACCGTGTGGCGGACGTGAGCGACTTCGTCGAGGCGCTCGAGCGCGTCGCCATAGGAGGTACGGCCTTGGACCCCGAAGTGGTCACCCAGCTGATCGGCGCCACCCGCCGCTCGGACACCCTCTCCGCACTGACCCCTCGCGAACGCGAGGTGCTCGCGCTCATGGCCGAGGGGCGCTCGAACGGCGCCATCGGGCAGGCGCTGGTGGTCAGCGAGGGCGCCGTCGAGAAGCACGTCGCCAACATCTTCACCAAGCTCGATCTCCCGGTCTCGGACCAGGACCACCGGCGGGTGCTCGCCGTGCTGCGCTTCCTCGAGTCCTGACTCAGTCCGCGTCCGCCGAGGACGCGCCGTGCGCGTCGTACGGCCGTTTCTGCGCTGCGGCCAGCGCGCGACCGGCGTTCATCTGGAACGGGCTGATGCCGCCGCGCTCCCACGGCCCGACCGAGCCTGCAATCAGCGCGTCGGGTGACTTGGGTGGCAGGTGGAAGCGCGCCTGGAGCTCCTCGCACGACCGGTGCGCCACGGCGAACCAGTCCATCTGCAGGAAGTCGATGCTGTCCGACCCCGTGACGTCGTCGTGGCAGCGTGCGCCGCGCACCATGGCGTCGGACAGCCGCACGGCCATACGTTCGTCGGACGAGAAGTGCCCGGGTGAGGACTCGAACAGCCCTGCACCCCGCGCCAGGTAGCCGGTCTCGAACAGCGAGATGACCATGGCCAACAGCGAGAAGGCGTGCATGTCGTCGTTGGCCCTCGCGATGAGCCCGAACACCTCCACCTCGGACTCGACGGTCGTGCCGTAGCCGGCCAACACGTGCACCCAGTCGTGCTGGGCCAGGAGCGGTGGTGCCGAACCGGGCGCGCCAGGGAAGGTGAAGCCGCGGGACTGGTACATCTCCCACACGCCGCGACCGATCGACTCCGCCGGAAGCTCCTCGAGCGCCGCCCATCGGGCCGCCAGGTCGGGATCGTTGACGGAGAACTCCCAGGCGTCGTGCAGGACGCGGGAGGAGTGCAGGGCCGCCGACGACTTCTCTTCGTTCCACGTGCCCTCGTAGCCGTTGCGGACGAAGTCGACCGCGGCGAGGCCCAGCGACCCGTGGGCGAACTCGCCGGCCACCCGGACCATCCCTTCTTCGACCTCCATCTCGCGCGCGTACGACGCCACCTTCTCGGC
>DATAYX010000040.1:0-6925 GCA_036272355.1 Acidimicrobiales bacterium | reverse complement strand
TCCCACGGGTACTGCCCGAAGAAAGTCATCGCCGTCTGGCTCGCCCCGATGTGGAAGTGCACCGGCAGCCGCAGCTCTGCGCACGCCGCCCAGAACGGGTCCCAAGCCGGGTTGGCCAGGTCGGGTGCGCCGAGGTCCTGGGGGTCCGACGTCATGTTCACGCCGCGTGCGCCGAGCGCCGCGACGCGGCGCGCCTCCTGCACGCAGGTGGCGACGTCCCACGCCGGCATCAGTGGGAGCGGCAGCAGCCGGTTACCCGAGTCGGCCTGGATCTCGGCCATGCCGTCGTTGTAGATCTCGATCGCCAGACGGCAGAGGGCGGGGTCGTCCACCATGCCGAGATCCTGGCCGCCCAGTCCGATCGTGCTCGGGAAGATGATCTGCGCGTCGATACCGCACTCGTCGAGGACGCCGAGGCGCACCTGCGGATCGTGCGCACCCAGATGGACCTCCTCGTGGTCCCACTCCATCAACGCGTGGAACGAGCTCTCCTTCGTGCCATCGCGTGCGATGACACCGCCGGCACTGAACCGGCCGATCGGGTGCCCGTCGAACACCCACATCTTCTCTCCGTCGACCTCTTCGACCCGCGGCACCCGGTCCTTGAAGGCGGCGGGCGCCCGCTTGGTGAAGAGATCCGAGGGCTCGCTCCAGTGCGAGTCCGCGTCGATGACGAGCATGTCCTTCAACATTGACGTCAATATTAGAGTAGCGTCGCTGCCGCAGCAATGGTTAAAAGGTGCAGATGGACGAGTGAGCATCGACGACGAGAGGATCCGTGCGACCGCTGCCTGAGCTGACATTGGCCAGCGAGTGGTTCTGGACCTCGGGGGCCGACGGCGTGCTGCGGATCCAGGGCTGCGAGGACTGCGGCCGGCTCGTGCATCCACCGACCCCCGCCTGCCCGTCGTGCCGCAGCCGTTCGTCCAAGCCCGTGGCCGTCTCCGGTCGCGGCACCGTCGTGGGGTTCACGATCAACGCCCACCAGTGGCATCCTGACTTCGAACCGCCCTACGTGATCGCGAACATCGCGCTCGCCGAGGACCCGAGTGTCCATCTGACGACGAACGTGGTCGGTTGTGCGCCCGCCGACGTCGCCATCGGCCAGGAGGTCGCGGTCCGCTTCGAACAGCACGAGGACGTGTGGCTGCCGCTCTTCGAGCCGACGGGGGCCATGGACCCCGTCGACCGGGTGCCGGAACCGACCCGGCCGATCCCCCGCCGGCCGCCGACGTCCGAGCGCTTCGAGCATCGCGCCGTGCTCTCGGGCGTCGGACGCTCGCAGATGGGACGGCGCCTGATGATCGACCCGCTGTCGCTGGCCGTCGACGCCTGCACGGCCGCCATCGCCGACGCCGGCCTGACCTTCGACGACATCGACGGGCTGTCGACGTACCCCGGTATGGGGGGCATGGGGATGAGCGAGGGCGGCGCGACGGCGGTCGAAGAGGCGCTCCGACTGCACCCGACCTGGATCAACGGCGGCGGCGAGCTTCCGGGCCCCGGCGGATCGATCATCGCCGCGGCCATGGCGGTCGCGGCCGGGCTCTGCCGCCACGTGCTGTGTTTCCGCACGGTGTGGGAGTCGACCTTCGCCACCCTCGCCGCTCAGGGCAGGGCCGACGCGACGCGAGGGGGCGGCGGGCGCGCCTCCGGCCCGATGCAGGAGTGGCGTGCCCCGTTCGGCGCGCTGTCCGCCGCCAACTGGATCGCCATGAACGCACACCAGTACCTGCACCGCTACAACGCCCCGCGCGAGATGCTCGGGCTGATCGCGCTCAACGGCCGCGCGAACGCGGCGCGGAACCCGGCCGCCATCTACCGCGACCCGATGACAATGGACGACTACCTCTCGGCACGGCCCATCACCTCGCCGTTCGGGCTCTACGACTGCGACGTCCCGTGCGACGCGTCGATCGCGGTCGTCGTGTCCGCGGCCGAGGTCGCGGACGACCTGCCGCACCCCGCCGTGCGGATCGAGGCCGTCGGGACGCAGATACTCGAACGCGTCTCGTGGGACCAGGACACCGTGACCCACGAGCCACAGGTGATCGGACAGTCGGCCCACCTCTGGACGAGGACAGACCTGCGGCCCTCCGAAGTGGACCTGGCGCTCGTCTATGACGGCTTCACGTTCAATGCCATCTCGTGGATCGAGGCGCTCGGCTTCTGCGGCTTCGGCGAGGCCTACGACTGGCTCGACGGCGGACGCCGCATCGCGCTCGACGGCGAGCTCCCGGTCAACCCGCACGGTGGCCAGCTCTCGGAGGGGAGGACCCACGGTTTCGGATTCGTGTACGAAGCGATGCAACAGCTGCGGCACGACGCCGGCGAACGGCAGGTGCGCGGCGCCCGTACGGCTGTGGTCACCTCCGGCGGGGGCACGCCGTCGGGGGTCCTTCTCTTGCAACGGAAGGACGGGTGAGCATGGGATCGGACCGGGCGGGCGTCCACCAGCGCACGCAGCAGGCACGGGTACATTGATGGGACCCCCGGTCCGGGAGCCCGCACGGAAGGAGAGGCGCGTGTCGACGGCGAGGCCGGACACGAACGGCAACGACAAACCCAGCGGGCCCCGTTCCCGCAAGGGGGTCGAGACGCGGGCGCGGCTCGTGGCCGCCGCCAAGGAGATCTTCGAACGCGACGGCTTCCTCGACGCCCGCATCTCCGACATCGCAGAGAAGGCGGGGCTCTCCCACGGATCCTTCTACCACTACTTCGAGTCGAAGGAAGAGGTCTTCCGCGAGGTGGTCGCCGAGGTGGACGACCGCCTCAGCGCGCCGATGTCGAACATCATTCTCGACCCGAAGTCCTCGCTGAGCCCGTTCGAACGCATCCAGGAGGCGATGCGGGTCCACCTCGAGGCCTACCGCGACGAGGCCCGCATCATGGGTGTCATCGAACAGGTCTCGCGGTTCGACCCGGAGGTCGCGGCCAGTCGTTTCGAGCGGCAGCTCCTCGGCCTCGAGGAGGTTGCGAACTCCATCCGCAGCCTGCAGCGGCACGGCATCATCGATCGGCGCCTGGACCCGACCATCACCGCGGCAGCGCTGGGGTCGATGACGCGGCGGTTCCCCGAGGCCTGGCTCGTCGAGAAGATCATCGATGACGACTTCAACGACGTCCTCGAGCAGTTCACCTTCATCTTTGCGCGCGCCCTCGGCCTCGACGTGAGCGAGCGCGACCTGCCGCGCGCCCACGAAGCCGGATCCGCAGCCTCACAGAAGAATTAGCGGGCGGCGCCGTCACAGAAGCACCCTGCCGGTGACATACGGCCACTTCGACGGCCCCTCTTCGTTCTCGAACCGCCCTTCCGAGTCGAGGGCCGGCTCGGATGCTCGTCCACCGTCCGGGTACCCGTGCAGCATCCCGGATGAGCGTGTGTCTCCCGTGCAGTCGTGTGTAAGGTCACGCGCGTACCTGGGAGTGACATGGCAAAGCTGATCTACATCGCGAACGTGTCACTTGACGGCTACACGGAGGACGCGCACGGCGATTTCCAATGGTCCGCGCCCGGCGACGAGGTCTTCTCATTCATCACTGACCTCTTGCGGCCGATCGGCACCCACCTCTACGGACGGCGAATGTACGAAACGATGGCGGTTTGGGAGTCCGATCCCACCCTGGCCGCCGAGTCCGAGCGCATGGCCGACTTCGCCAACGTCTGGCAGGCGGCCGACAAGGTCGTCTACTCCACGACGCTGCAGGCGGTCTCGACCGCCAACACCCGGCTCGAACCCGACTTCGACCCCGTTTCGGTCCGCGACATGAAGACGTCGGCCACCAGCGACCTGACCATCGGTGGCCCAGCTCTCTCGGCGCTGGCGTTCGACGCCGGGCTGGTCGACGAGTGTCACCTCCTCATCTACCCAATGCTCGTCGGCAACGGCAAGCGCGTGCTCCCCAGTGACGCGCGCGTCCCGTTGGAGCTACTGGAGGAGCACCGGTTCGGCAACGGCGTCGTGTATCTCCGCTACCGCACCCAGAACTGACTCTCCGGTCGGAAGGATCCGGCACCGCAGCGCTCACGCACGTCGGACCCGTGGACACAACCGGTTGGAACGCTCAACGACGCGCTCCGATGTCACCGAACGGTGATCGGCGACGTTATGACGTGGCCTAACGGCACTTTGAGATAACCCCAGAGAGGGGTTCGGGGGGTTCGACGCCGGTTACGCGTCGGCGAGGCGTCGGTCGTAGTCGTCTGCGAGCGCCAGGAGCGCCGTTGAACCGTCTCCGGCGAAACACGAGCCGTGCATGACGGCGAGCGTCGTGGGATTGAGCTCTGCCAGTCGCCGGATCGCGGGAGCGGTTCGAGGCGTGAGGCAGCTGGCCCCGAAGACGTCCTCTGCTTGGGCGGCAGCCCCGACGATGTCGTCCGTCGTGATCGCGGGGCCCTGGCCGAGCTGTGTGAAGAGATCTCCGCACAGCAGCGTGTTGGTGACCTCTTCGTAGAGGATCCGGGCCTCCCAGCCATGGGGAACGTGCGGCGTTTCAATGTGCCGCACCCGGTGGGTGCCGAGCTCGATGACCTGGCCGTCGGTGAGCGGCACAGGCGGCCGGTCGGCCAAGTCGTTCAGCGACACCAAGCAGCCGAGCACGCCATGCGCAACTTCGGCTTGTGGTGCCGCGGCAAGGAGATGGTTCATGGCGCCGCACTCATCGGCTTCGACGTGGCCGAAGGTAACCCAGCGCAGGCGCTCAATCGGAGTGATGGCGCCGATGGCCTCAGCGAGAAGCGGAAATGCCGCTCGGTGCCCGGTATGGAAGAGGAGGGGCTGCTCGTCGTCTATGAGGTATTGGTTGAAGGTGAAGCCGGTCGGACCGACATCGGGGACGAAGGTCGAGAACCGGTATATGCGATCGGCGATCTCACTGGTATGGGTGTCCATGGCATGGTCCTTTGCGTTAGGAGGTCAAGCTCTTGGGTTGGGAGAGTGGGCGAGGAGGGAAGCCGATGGGCGCCAGATTTCGGGTCAATCCGATGATCCCCACGGTCAAGTATCCACCAAGGAGGAGTCCTCGAACAGATCACTCGTTCCCGATCGCCGGGACCGGGCCGCACATCGGAGCTACGCTGGTGAAGGCGAACGTGGTTCCCTCAGAGGCGTTACGTTGACGAACCTTCAACTAACAGGATGAGACGAGAGCTCATCATCCTTTTCGTGTTGGCGCCAGGTGCAGTCGCAGCTGCGTGCACTTCCGCGACGCCTTCTACATCACCCCCAACGACCCTCGCACCGGCGGCCGGTACTCGGACCACCGTTACGACTACTTCCGGCGTCCCCTCGACGAGAATGATCCTCAATGACAGCGGAATCGGAAGCGGCAGGTCACAGAGCTTCAATGTTGCCAAAGGACAGTGGAGCCTGGTGTGGAGCTTTGACTGTTCACCGGGCCGAGGGACGGGGTCGCTGAAGATCGTCCCGTCCGGAGCACCGGCGACAGCCTTGCCGGTAGCAGTCGTCAATCCCCAGACGGACGTCTCTTGGAGCACAATGATTCAATCTTCTGCTCATGGGATGTTCGAGGCCCTCACAACCCTCGATCCGTCGTGCAGCTGGAGCGTTGACGTAAAGGTCCCGGCCTAGCCCGAACGCCGGCACCGCGGCGGTTCGGCATTGACCTGCCCCAGAACGCCAAGTCTTTGGGGTCTGCCGTATCTGGGATCTGTGGCACCGGATTCTTGACCTCACCTTCGCAAATAGTCCCTTCGTCCCATGCGGCATGAGGTCCGGGAGCGCACACTTCATGCTGGGCGGATTCCGAAAGGTCAAGGCGGAATCGGGAGGGGAATGGGCGATTACGTCCTAGACAGCAATCCAGCCCTCGAGCGCTTGATTGAGCGGCTCGGAGCACAAGGCAAGCCTCCGCTGCCTGAAGAGCGTTCAAGTTCGAACGGCTACGCCACTCTCTTCCGACGCAGAAAGCGGTCCAAAGTTCACCCAGTGGATGATCCGGGGATCCGCGGGGGTAGCTCTTCGCCCGCGGGCTTGAACGACCCGGTCGAGGGCGCGAGAGTCGCAACGCCAGCAGCCACCGCCGAAGAGGTTGCTCTCCATGAAAATCTCAGGGCGATCCACGAAGACTCGCAAGCTGATGACGAGTTGGTCCTTGTCGATTTCGACGAAGCTGCGGAGGTCTTTGCGGAAGACCCGGGGGGTCAACGCGCGGACGAGAGCGATGCCTACGAGGCAGACGACCTTCTCGAAGTCTACGAACGCGAAGAGCTGGACAACAGTGAAGAGACCCTTTATGACGACGAGATGCCGGTTGAGGTCCTCGGCGCCGAGAACGACAGACGCGATTGGATACTCGACGCGTTCAAGACCTGGATGCTCGAGTCAGCCGAAGCACACTGATGGCCGAATTGCCCCACAACGCAGGGACACGGGCACATGCCGGGGGCCGCCGTCCACGTGGCGCAGGAGATCAGGGGAGGTCGGGTCGCTCCGGTACCACTACGCACTCGTTCCTGGTTCGCTGACTGTCAGAACTGGCGGACGTTCTGGACGCGAGCTCCGCATGCTGGTCAGAGACCGTCCCGACGCCGGGATCTGTCTCCCAATGGGAGGACTCGAGTGATTCCTCCCCCTTGGCTGACCGGCTCAGGTCACGGTCCCTTTTTGACCGTTCTTTCCAAGATCCCGAGGGTCGCCCGCAGCGCCGACTCGGGCACGATCGGGAAGTGGTCCTTGATGTCGTCGCCGATCTTCGACCAGTCGTAGTACGAGGTCACGTCGGTGACTCCGTCCTCACCCGCCTCCAGGCGATACCCATAGAAGTGCGGGAACGGAATGTCGGGCCCGAGATTCCAAGCGATCTCCTGATCGCGCTCAAAGCGGATGATGTGCACAGTCACGTCGTACTTGCCCATGGGAAAGTCGTTCAGCGACTCTCGATCCATATGGATGACGAACGTATC
>DATAYX010000039.1:0-8112 GCA_036272355.1 Acidimicrobiales bacterium | reverse complement strand
GACGGTGTGACCCGGGCGCCCCCCGTCCATCGCGAAGATCCCGCCCGTCTCGGTCACGCGCAACGACTCTTCGATGCCCAGCGCTGCCATGTGGTCGCGGATCAGCGCGGTCGTGAACCGCTCCTCGAACGCCAACTCGGGACGGCGGTGCACCGCGCGCCGCAGGTCGACCATCTGGTCGAAGACGCCGTCGGCCGGGGAGGGACCGAAGAGCTCGCGCCCGGCCTCTCCCGACACGTTGGTCCTCAGCGCCCCAGTAGGTCGCGGGCGATGTGGGTGACCTGGATCTCGTCCGTCCCGGCGTAGATCTGGAACACCTTTGCGTCGCGGGCGAGCTGTTCGACCCGGAACTCGGACATGTAGCCGTTGCCACCGAAGAGCTGCACCGCTTCCATCGCGACGTCGGAGGCGGCCTGCGCGGAGTAGAGCTTCATGGCCGACGCCTCGGCCAGGGTCAACGACTTCCCCGCCGCCGCCATCTCGACGTGGCGGAACACAAGGTTCTCGACGTTCAACCGTGCGATTTCCATCTTCGCCAGCTTCAGCTGGATCAGCTGGAATTCCGAGATCGGACGCTCCCACAAATGCCGGTCCTTGGCGTACTGGATCGACAGCTTGAGGCACTCCTCGATCAGACCCAGCGACATCGCTGCCACCCCGGCCCGCTCCGTGACGAAGTTGCCCTTGGCGCTCTCCCGGCCCTCGTTGCCGCCCGGCGCGCCTTCGGTCTCACCGAGCAGCCGGTCGCGCCCCACGCGCACGTCGGAGAGGAACAGCTCACCGGTGGGCGACGAGTGCAGGCCCATCTTGCGGAAGGGCTTGGACTGCTCGAGCCCGGGCATCCCGCTGTCCAAGATGAACGTGAGCACCGGCCGCTGGCGCAGCGGCGTGTCCGAGCCGTCGTCGAGCTTGGCGTAGAAGACGATCGTGTCGGCGAAGGGCCCGTTGGTGATGAAGGTCTTGTTGCCGTTGAGTACGTACTCGTCGCCGTCGCGCACCGCCGTCGACTTCATGCCGCCCAGTGCGTCGGATCCCGAGTCGGGCTCGGTGATGGCCCAGGCACCGACCTTGTCGAAGGTCATGAGGTCGACGCCCCAGCGCTCCATCTGCGCCGGCGTGCCGCTCTTCATGATGGTGCCGCCGGCCAGGCCCGTGCTCACGCCCAGAGCCGTCACGATGCCCGGGCAGTAGTGGCACAGCTCGATGATCGGGATCAGCGTCATGGCGGCCGAGCTACCGCCCCCGCTTCCGCCCTCGGCCCTCTCGGCGGGCGCACCCGAGGCGCCGCCGGCCTTGCGCTCGATCGCCTTCTTGGCCGACTCCCGCGCCATCACGTCGAGGCCGAAGGTCGTATAGAGCTTGCGGATCACCTCGTAGGGCGGCGTCTCGCCGTGCTCGAGCTCCTCGACGTTGGGCTTGACCTCTTCGTCGACGAAGCGCCGGACCGCGTCGCGGATCGCCAGCTGCTCCTCGGACCACTCGTACATGCGTGCCTCCCTGGCCTCTGGGGCTCCGCCGCCCCCGCCGGCACCCCTGGGCCGGCGCACGACGACCCTACAGGGCGTCCCTAGGCATCGGCGATCCGGCGCAGCGTATTGCGGTCGGTATGGATGACCTCTTCGGGCATCCGGGCATGCTTGATCACCGTCGTCTCCAAGTAGGTGAACTCGTCGTCCACGCTGGTGTCGACGGTGGCCTCGTAGCTCACCGAGCGGGCGTTCTTGTCCAGCCAGTTGTTGGCCAGGATGCCGTAGGTCTGGCTGCCGATCTTGGCCTCGAGGTTGAACGTGGTGGCGTCCGCCGCCACCGTGCCACCGGCCACCACCGCGGAGCCGCGCGGGATCAGGAAGCAGCGGACCACCTCGCTGTCACGGGCGTCCCACATCCAGTAGCCGACCTCGGTGTGGAAGGGGTTCTCCTCGTCCCCCCGCCAGCCCGCCATGCGGTAGTCGAGCCCGTAGAGCACCTGGGAACCGTTCTCGACGGGGCCGAAGGGCTTGAACTCGACGTGCTCACGGAACGGGGTGACGATGATCTTGCCCTCCACGTTGCCGAAGGCCACGTCCTCGCCCTGGTCGCCCTCCCAGATGCCCGCCAGCCGGGCCAGCGGCCCCCACTCAGGTCCTGCGCTCAACGCTCCTCCTTCTTCTGGACGTACGGCCGTCCGGCTTGATGACGGTCGGCCCCATGGTCCGAGCCACCTTAGGTGTTGACGCCGCGGCGACGACCTTGCGGCGGCCTTGCGCGCGGACCGTCAGGCTCAGCGTGGAGGTGCTCCGGCGACCCCGAGTAACGGCTCGTCCTGGTCCGGCCGGCGCCGGCGCCACCGCCGGCCCACGCCCGATGCCCGCGAGCTCTCCGAGTGGCGCTGGGTCCGCGAGACCACGATCCGGCTCGCCACGAGGAGCAGCATGACGATCACGACGAGGATCAGCGCGGCGTCGTAGGCGAGGTAGTGGTACTGCACTTCGGGTGAGTTGAAGCCGGTGAACACCATGTAGGTGAGGTAGGGGAACTGCGAGCCCGTCAGCGAATGCGGGAGGGTGTTGGAGAAGCCCGCCGTGTAGATCAGGGGTGCCGTTTCGCCACACGCGATGGCCAGGGCCAGGAGGAGCCCCGTCACGATGCCGGGCAACGCGCTCTTCAGGACGACCTTGCGCAATCCGTAGCCCGCCGACATCCCGAGGGCCTCCGCCCCTTCGCGGTAGCCCGTGGGGACCTGGCGCAGCGAGGTCTCGGTGTTCTTGGCAATGTACGGGATCACCATGATGGAGAGGATGATCAGGGCGGGGAGGAGCGAGAGCTTCCAGCCCAGACCCACGACGAGGGCGACGTAGCCCACGTAGCCGAGGACGATGGACGGGAAACCCGAGAGGACGTCCGACGCTGTCCGCAGCGGCCCGCTCACTCTGCCGGAGAAGCGGCGCGGGCGGGCGAACTCGGCCAGGTGGATCCCGGCGAACACGCCGATGGTGCCGGCGATGATGAAAACGCCGAGCATGAGGATCAAGGTGCCCAGGATCTGGTCGCGCAGGCCGCCACCCGTCGGGGTCAGCTGTGTCCACAGCACGCTCCACTGCCAGTGCGGCCAGGCCTTGGCCACGACGTTGATGAGGAGCCACGCGGCCGGCGCCATCAGGAGCGCGAGGGCCAGGTAGGTGCAGCCGCGCCAGACTTGCGTCGAGATCCGTCGGCGTGTTGTCGCGGGTGCGGCGGACAGGGACGTCATCACGCGCCACCCAGCGGTGCACCGACGCGACCCGTGCGGTTGACGATCCACCGTGCCACCAGGTTCACCGCCACCGAGATGACCGCCAGGACGAGGGCCAGCTCGGCCAGGGTCGACACACCCTGCGGGTTGGCGAGCTGGCCATCGAGCTGGGTGAGGATGGTGGCGGCGATGGTGGTGAAGGGGAGGTAGATCGTCGAGGGGATGCGCAAGGCGGCGCCACCGATCATGGCGATCGCGATCGTCTCGCCGAGCGCACGCCCCAGGCCGAGCACGGTCGCGCCGATGATGCCCGAGCGCACCCATGGCAGCGTGACCTTGTTGGCGACCTCCCAGTCGGTCATCCCGAGTGCCGATGCCCCCTCCTTGGGGAGCGGCGGCACCTGGCTGAAGAGGTCACGCGTGGTCGAAGTGATGATGGGGACGATCATCAGCGCCAGCACGATGCCGGCGGAGAGCAACCCTTCGCCCGTGCCGGTCGGGCTGCGGAAGTACCTGAGCACCGGCACGTCGGGCATGACGTTGGCGATGTGCGGATAGACGTTGGTCGCCAGCCACGGCGCGAAGGCCAGGATGCCCCAGAGTCCGATCACGACGCTCGGGATGCCGGCAAGTATCTCGATGGTGAAGCCGAGCGGCCGCGAGATCCACGTCGGCATGCGCTCGGTGAGGGCGAAGGCGGCTCCGATCGAAAGCGGGAGTGCGATGACGATCGCGATGACCGACGAAGCGATCGTGCCCCAGATAATGGCCCAGGCGCCGAACCGCGCCCCCGGGCCGCCCCCGTAGCCCTGGTTCCCGTAGGTCCAGGTCCGTCCGTAGAGGAAGTACGACCCGTTGTGGCCGATGACCGGGGATGCCTTCACGGCGAGCACCGTGATGGCGAAGATCAGTGCGGCCAGTGGGAGGAGCACCGCCACCCAGCCCACGCTGCGCCAGCCCTTCTCCTCGTTTCGACGCGCAAAGTTGGCGGCCCGCTTCCATGGCGGGGGCTTGCCGAAGGACTCCGAGTGCGGCGTGGCCGGAACGTTCCCGGCCACGCCGCCCACGGTGGCCACTAGGAGATGCCGAGGATTTGCTTGAGGGATTGCGCCGAGACCTTGGAAGGCAGCGGCTGGAAGTTCACCTGTGAGAGGTACGAACTGTTTGCCCCGTTGTTCTTGTTGATCACCCACTCGAGGACCGAGCGGATGTTCTTCGCGGTCGAGCTCGAGGACTGCTTGGCATTCACGATGGCGTACTCGTAGTTGACGATCGGGTAGCCACCCTTGATGTTGCCGTAGATCAGCGAGATCGTCCCGTTGGCCGGCGTCTTCTTCACGTAGCCGGCGGCCTGGGTCGCGATCGCCTGCTGGGTCGGCAGTTCGTACTGCTTCGCCCCGTTCTGGAGTGCGGCGTAGCCCATGGCGCCCTGCAGCACCTGGGTCAGGTAGCTGATCCCGACGTAGGCCACGCAGCCCACCGTGGCCTTGCAGCCCGAGACCATGCCCGAGTTGCCACTCTCTCCGAGCGCACCGGGCGCATTCGGCCACGGCACCGTCGTGTTGAAGCCGATCTTGCTACCCCAGCCAGAGGGGTCGGCCTTGGACAGGTACGTCGTGAACAGGAACGTGTCACCCGAGGAATCCGAGCGGTGCAGGGTCACGATCGGCGTGGCCGGCAGCGTCAACCCGGGGTTGGCGCTCGCGATGGCCGCGTCGTTCCACTTGGTGATCTGTCCCTGGTAGATCTTGGAGAGGATCTGACCGCTCAGCTTGATGTGGGCCGTCACCCCCGGCACGTTGTACGCCACGATCTGCGACGAGATCGCGAGGGGGATGTTCTTGAGCGTCGGAGTTGCGCTCACCTCGGTTGGGGACAGGTAGGCGTCGGAGGCGCCGATGTTGATGGTGCCGTTCGTAGCCTCCGAGATCCCTGTACCCGAGCCGGTCCCCGCAGTCTGGATCGTCGTGCTCGGGAACTTCTCGCTGTAGCCACCCGCCCACAGGTTGAAGAGTGGGTAGAGCAGGGTGCTGCCCGTCTCGCTCACGGTCCCGCCCGTGGGCGTTTCGACGCCACTCTTGGGCAGCTTGACGCTCGCAGATGCGGCCGCGCTGCTGAGGACGACTGAGCTCAGCGCAAGGCATGCCGCAACCACGGCGATCAACCCCCGCGTCAGTCGCGTCGTTCCCATCAATTTGGTCACAGGTTCTCTCCTTGTGAGGTGGTTACTTGGTGTAGCTCTTGTTGCCGTGGCGAAATCGGCATTTGGCGAGGAGTCACGCTCAGGGACACTTCGTAAGTCCGGTGCGCGCTTAACCCATCCGCCCGGTCACGTAGCGCTCGGTGTCGGGGTGCGAAGGCCGGTTGAAAACGTCGTCTGTCCGGCCGTGCTCCACCAATGCGCCTTGGTAGAAGAAAATGGTGTGGTTCGAGACCCGCAGGGCCTGCGCCAGGTTGTGCGTCACCACGACAAGGCTCAGTGCAGGCGTCAAGGTCTTTATCAGAGCCTCGATCGATTCCGTCGTGATTGGGTCGAGAGACGACGTGGGCTCGTCCAACAGCAGCACGTCCGGCCCGACCGCGAGCGCCCGTGCCAGGCACAGGAGCTGCTGCTGCCCACCCGAGAGGCGGAACGGCGAGTCGTTCAAACGGTCCTTAACCGCGTCCCACAGGCCCACCTCGGTCAGTCGGCGCTCGCACACCACGTCGAGCTGCTTGCCCTTGGCGATGCGGTGCGCTTTCACGCCGGCCACGACGTTGTCCTTGATCGACATCGGGAACGGGTTGGGCCGCTGGAACAGCATGCCCACCCGCCGGCGCAAGGTAAGCAGATCGACGTTCGGTGCCCACAGGCTCTCGCTGTCGTACGTGACGTCGCCCCGTCGAGTGAAGCCCGGCACGCGGTCGTTCATCCGGTTCAGGGTCCGGAGGAAGGTGGACTTGCCCGAACCCGTAGGTCCGATGAGCGCAGTGATCGCTCCCCGCTTGAGAGCGACGTTGATGTCACCGAGCACCGTCCGGCCGGAAAAGCCGAGATCGAGCTTCACCGCCTCCATGACGTCCTCGGGGCGTTCTGCATCGGGATCGAGCGATTGGAGCGCTTCGTCTATGCGTCTCTGTTGTCCCGTTGTCGTAACGGGATCGTTACGCGCCGCTGCTACTTCGCCGTCAGCCACTGCCTGGACCGTAATCAGGCCAAGTGAACGCCCAGCAACAGGAGCGCAATCTTCGGGTGAACACTTCTTAAGGGTTGGGCAATCTTTTTCGCCGGACCCAGCCGTTCTTCAGACCGGTTCCGGTCCTCTGCAATCGCCCAGGCCGGCGAGCACGCCGATGGGCGCCTACCGCGCCAGGGCCTCTCGATGCGCGCCCACGATCGACGTGACCACCCGGGGTGCAAACGCCAGCACGACGAGCCACAGGGCCGCGGCCGGGATCGACAGGGCGACGGCAACCCCCGACGAGAACAAGGCCGCGATGAAGGCGGCGCCGCCCAGCAGCCCGCCGATGATGTAGGCCAGCCACCACTGCAGGATCCGGGCCCGGTTCGTGTCATCGGGCAGGAGGCAGTCCCGGATGGCCTGGTAGGGGAACCAGAAGTTGATGACCGGCACGAACCACGAGCCGACGCCCCACGCCGGCGAATGGGTGGTCGGGAACCCGAGGGCCCGGGCCGCCGACGCCGCCCGGTGTTGCCAGATGAGGGTCACCACGAGCCCCGCGGTCGCGATCAACGCCAAGAGGTAGAACCACGGGCTTATCGGTTCGGGCGGCAATGTCGGCGCTGGCTGACCGCGTTGAGCTGCGTCCCACAGAATCTTGAAGTTTTGCCCGAACGCGAGCAGACGCGAAGACTCGGTGCGGAGCAGCACCAGGTTCAAGAGACCTACGACGGCGGGCACGCTCAGCGAGATACGTGCCAACCGGGCCAGCCCGAGCTCACTCTGGACGAGACCCGAGGTGTAGTGCGCGTCGAGCCGCTGCGTCGCCGCGGCCCACGGCGCGGGCTCGAGCGGCGGTCCCTGCGGTGGTGGCGCGCCGGTCCACGGCGGCGGTGGGGACAGCTGGGGCAAGACCACCGCTTCGCTCCAGGCGTAGCCGTCCCACCAGCGCTGCCCCGGCCCACCGGCCGGATCGGGATACCACCCCGGCGGCGCGCCGGGATAGCCGCTGTCCTCGCTCATCCCGACATCCTGCCAAAGCCCCGGGGGACCGCCGCGCCTCGCGCCTCGTCCGGCTTGGCCCGGCGCACCGAGGTCGCAATAGCGTGCCCTCGATGCGGGTGTTCATCGCCGGCGGTACCGGCGCCATCGGTCGGCCCCTGGTCGCAGCCTTGGCAGCGGCGGGCCATGAGGTCGCGGTGTACTCCCGCAGCGCACCGAAGGTGGCCGCCCTTGGTGTACCCGGAATCGTCCCGGCGGTGGGCGACGCCTTCGACGCCGAGGCCTTGATCGGCGCCGTGCAGTCGTTCCGGCCCGAGGTCGTGATCAACGAGCTGACCAGCCTGCCCCAGACGGCCAACCCGCTCGCAATCAAGCGCGGCTTCGATCTGACGAGCCGCCTCCGCCGCGAGGTCTCGAAGACGCTCGTCACTGCAGCACGCGCCGCAGGTGCGCGCCGCATCGTGGCGCAGAGCATCTCGTTCGCCTATCGCCCCGGACCGGGCGTGCGCACCGAGGGCGACCCGCTCTGGACCGACGCCAAGGGGCAGATCGGAATCCTCACTGGTTCGGTCGCGACGCTTGAATCGAACACGCTCGGCGATGCCGAGCTCGAAGGCGTCGTGCTGCGCTACGGGTCCTTCTACGGCCCGGGCACCTACTTCGCGCCGGACGGGCTCTACGCGACGATGCTCAAGCGCCGGATGCTTCCTATCCCGGGCAAGGGGGGATGGATCTTCG
>DATAYX010000038.1:0-4444 GCA_036272355.1 Acidimicrobiales bacterium | reverse complement strand
AGGCGGCTCTACTGGCCCGGGAGATCGGTGAGCAGATCGGCCACCAGTCGGGAGAGTCCAGCGCGCAGGTCGGGCTGGATGATCCCGTCGGTGGCCGCTTGCGCCTCCTCGACGTAGCTGCGGGCCGCTGTCACCGCGGCGGCGATGCCGGTCGAACCCATGACGATGGCCCGGGCCTTGTCGCGTTCGGGCTGAGCGAGCGGCTGGCCGAGGAGGGCCCGCAGATCGGGCCCGGCATCGGGATCCTCGAGGGCGATCAGCGCCGGCAACGTATAGATGCCCTCGGCGAGGTCCTGGCCCGCCGGCTTCTGCAACTGGCCGTCGGTGGCGGTGATGTCCAAGATGTCGTCGCGGATCTGGAACACCATGCCGAAGCAACGCCCGAACTCTGTGCAGGCCTCGACCTCGTTCTTCGGGAGCGCGCCAGTGAGCGCACCGATGCGGCACGAGGTCGCGGTCAGCGCCGCCGTCTTGCCGTCGATGGTGGCGAAGTAGTCCTCTCGGCTGCGGCCGACCTGGAACGCGGACCGCACTTCGGTGACCTGGCCCTGGCAAAGGCGGCCGAGCGTATCGGCGAGGAGCGCCGCGATCTCGGTGCCGAGGCTCGCCGCGATGGCCGCACTGCGGGCAAGCAGGTAGTCGCCGGCGACGATGGCGACGAGGTTGCCGAAGCGGCTGTTGACACTCTCGACGTTGCGCCGGATGGTGGCCTCGTCAATTACGTCGTCGTGGTAGAGCGAGGCCAGGTGGACCAGCTCGACCGCCACGCCGCCCATGAGGTCGTCCTCGGTGGGGTCCCGGTGGCCGCCCGTGGCCGTCGCCAGCGCCAGCAGCGGCCGCAGTCGCTTGCCGCCGGCCGCGATCAAGTGGGTGGTGACCTCGTCGAGGAAGGCATCACCCGTGACCACCGCCGAGGTGAGCAGGGGCTCCAGACGCTGCAGTCCCTCTTGCAGGCGGGGCAGGCCGAGCGCTTCCGTCGGGTTCACTGAACCGAAACGTTAGGTCACCTTCCCAGAATCACGACAACCCGCTGGTAGGAGGGGGCGCAGGAAAAACGGGGGCACGATGTTCCCCCTCCAAGGCCTCGGGTTTTCCAAACCTGCCGCCTGTTGAGGCTAAGGCCCCAAGTACACTGGGCCGAGACACAAGAGGAGCAAGGAGAGGCGGTCAGGGTGTTCGAACGTTTCACCGACCGGGCACGGAGGGTGTTGGTGCTGGCGCAAGAGGAAGCGCGTCTGCTCAACCACTCCTTCATCGGGACCGAACACATCCTCCTCGGGTTGATCCACGAGGGCGAAGGGGTCGCTGCGAAGGCCCTCGAGTCGCTCGGGATCTCGCTCGAGGCCGTGCGCGAGAAGGTAGAAGAGACCATCGGAATGGCGGGAACCGCGCCGAGCGGGTCGCCGCCGTTCACGCCGCGCGCCAAGAAAGTCCTCGAGCTCTCGCTCCGCGAGGCTCTACAGCTCGGCCACAGCTATATCGGCACCGAGCACATGCTCCTCGGTCTCGTGCGTGAGGGCGAAGGTGTCGCTGCCACCGTGCTGGTCAGCCTGGGGGCGGACCTCGGCCGGGTGCGCCAGCAGGTCATCCAGCTGATGTCGGGCAGCCAGGGCAAGGAGGCCGTCGGTGCGAGCCAGGGCTCGAGCTCGGGCGACAGCCCGTCGGGCTCCCCGGTTCTCGACCAGTTCGGCCGCAACCTGACCCAGCTGGCTCGCGAAGGCAAGCTCGACCCCGTTATCGGACGCCATAAAGAGATCGAGCGCGTCATGCAGGTCCTGTCGCGCCGTACGAAGAACAACCCCGTGCTGATCGGCGAGCCCGGCGTTGGCAAGACGGCCATCGTCGAGGGCCTGGCCCAGCGGATCGTCTCCAACGATGTGCCCGAGACCCTGACCGGGAAGCAGCTCTACACGCTCGACCTCGGCGCGCTCGTCGCTGGGAGCCGCTACCGCGGCGACTTCGAGGAGCGCCTGAAGAAGGTGTTGAAGGAGATCCGGACGCGCGGTGACATCGTGTTGTTCATCGACGAGATCCACACGTTGGTGGGTGCAGGTGCCGCCGAGGGCGCGATCGACGCCGCTTCCATCTTGAAGCCGATGCTGGCGCGGGGTGAGTTGCAGACCGTCGGTGCGACGACGATCGACGAGTACCGCAAGCACCTCGAGAAGGATGCTGCCTTGGAGCGTCGGTTCCAGCCCGTGAAGGTCGAGCAGCCGTCGGTCGCATTGACCATCGACATCCTCAAGGGACTGCGCGACCGCTACGAGTCGCACCACGCGGTGAGCATCACCGACCAGGCGCTCGTGGCAGCGGCGAACCTGGCCGACCGCTACCTGGCGGACCGCTACCTCCCGGACAAGGCGATCGACCTGATCGACGAGGCCGGCAGCCGTCTGCGCATCCGTCGCATGGCCACCCCGCCGAGCGCGAAGAAGCTCGACGAGGAAATCACGCGGCTGCGGTCCGACAAAGAGGCGGCGATCGAGAAGGGCGCTTTCGAGCAGGCCAAGAAGCTGGCCGAGCAGGAGAAGGAGCGCCTGGACATCAAGGAGAGCCAGGAGGCCGAGCTGCGCGCCGAGGGCGTGGATCTCTTCGACGTGGTCGACGAGGAAGTCATCGCCGAGGTGCTGGCCGCATGGACCGGCATCCCCGTCTATCGCCTCACCGAGGAGGAAACGGCGAAGCTCCTGCGCATGGAGGACGAGCTGCACAAGCGGGTCATCGGGCAGGAAGAGGCGCTCAAGGCGTTGTCGCGGGCGATCCGCCGGACGCGTGCCGGCCTCAAGGACCCCAAGCGCCCCAGTGGATCGTTCATCTTCCTGGGCCCGACGGGGGTGGGGAAGACCGAGCTCGCCAAGACACTGGCCGAGTTCCTCTTCGACGACGAGGACGCGCTCATTCAGCTCGACATGTCCGAGTACATGGAGAAGCACACCGTCAGCCGACTGGTCGGCTCGCCTCCGGGCTATGTCGGCTACGAGGAGGGCGGGCAGCTCACCGAGGCGGTGCGGCGCAAGCCGTTCTCCGTGGTGCTCTTCGACGAGGTCGAGAAGGCGCACCCCGACGTCTTCAACACGTTGCTCCAGATCCTCGAGGACGGCCGTCTCACCGACGCCCAGGGTCGTTCGGTGGACTTCAAGAACACCGTGCTGATCATGACGTCGAACCTCGGGACCGCCGACCTGCGCAAGTCCAACATGGGCTTTGCCAAGACGTCGGAGGCCGTGACCTACGAGCGGATGAAGGCCAAGGTCGACGAGGCTCTGAAGGCGCACTTCCGCCCCGAGTTCCTCAACCGGATCGACGAGGTCATCGTCTTCCACGAGCTCTCGCGGGCCGAGGTGGTCGAGATCGTCGACCTGCTCATGGCCCGTACGGTCAAGCAGCTGTCGGACCAGGGCATCGGCTTGGAGCTGACGCCGGCCGCCCGCACGCTGTTGGCCGAGCGGGGCTACGACCCACAGCTCGGGGCACGGCCGCTGCGCCGGGCCATCCAGCAGATGGTCGAGGACCCGCTGTCGGAGCGCATCCTGTGGAAGGAATTCAGGGTGGGCGAGACCATCGTCATCGACGTCGAGGAGTCGCCGATCGAGGGCGAGGGGCCGCAGTTGAGCTTCCGGGCCATCGAAGGCCTCGAGCCGCCGCCACTCGAGCTGGCCGGCGCGGGCGCCGACCCCGAATAAGCACCGCGACCGTCTACTCCCAGCAGTAGGTGAACGTGCCGCGTATCTGCGCGTCGTAGCTGTGGAGCCGACGCGCCTGAAAGTACGGTGAGCCGGTTCCGGCGGGCGCATAGGTGAGTCCGAGCGGTCCTGCGGGCTCGAAGCCGAAGCGCGAGTAATAGGCGGGGTCACCCAGCAGGACGAGCAGGGGCCAGCCGCGCGCCGCGGCCGCCAGGACGAGGGACTCCATGAGGGCGGTGCCGATGCCGCATCGCTGATGCGACGGAGCGACGCACACCGGTGCCACGCCGGCCACCGAGGCAGGAGTGCCGCCGATGCAGCCGGGCGCGGCCAACGCGTGCGCGACCACCGTGTCGTTGTCGTTGTCCTCGGCGACGAGTTCGATGAGGTGGCCGGCGTCCATTGCTACCCAGGTGCCGCGGACGATGGCGAGTTCCTCACCGGCGTCGCGGGTGGCGTGGGAAAAAGCGGCAGCCACGAGCGCAAGGATTCCTTCTTCGTCCTTGGGACGGACGGCGGCTCGGACGATGGTCATGGCAGGGCATGGCGGCGGTGAACCAGAGACCCTCGAGGCTCGGGTGCGTCCACGCCTGCGAGCCTGTCACCTCGCCGACCCTGTTGCCGCACGAGCTCGTGTGACACCCGATGCCTATGTTTTGCGACATGGTCCTGACCCCGGCCACCACCCCGCGCGCCCGCACAGAGTTCGCGTGCGGCGCGTGCGGTGCGACCTCGCCACGCTGGAGCGGCCGATGCGGAGG
>DATAYX010000037.1:0-2399 GCA_036272355.1 Acidimicrobiales bacterium | reverse complement strand
ACCCGCACCCCCCGCTTCCCGACCTCGACGGCCATGCTCTTCGTCAGCTGCGCGACGCCCGCCTTGCAGATGGCGTACGGCCCGATGCCCGCGGCGGGTGTCAGCACCGCTGCCGACGCCATGTTGATGATGGAACCGCCGCCCTGTTCCACCATCACCTTCCCGGCGGCCTGACATCCGTACAACACGCCCTTGAGATTGACGTCGAGGATGCGGTCGAACTCGTCGGGGTCGACGTCGATGATGCGGCTGTCGATCATGACGCCGGCGATGTTGCACATCACGTGCAGGCCGCCGTGCCGGGCCGCGATGTGCCCGACGAGCGCCGACGCCGCCCCCCGCTCCGCCACGTCGAGCTCGGCGCTCTCCGCCTTGCCGCCCGCCCCGAGGATGCCCTGCGCCGTCTCCATGGCGCCGTCGACGTTCATGTCCGCACAGACCACGGTGGCGCCGGCACCCGCCAGGACCTCCGCACTCGCCCGTCCGATACCGCCGGCGGCTCCGGTCACGAGGGCCACCCGGCCGCTCAGGTCGAACGCGTCACGCACACTCTGGGCTGTTTCCACGGGCGCACCATACGCGCCACCGACGTCCCCGCCAGATCGACCTTCAGGCGGTCACCCCTTCGACCGCCAGCAGCTGTCGCTTCACCTTGAGGCCGCCGCCGTAGCCGCCGATACCGTTGCCCGCCAACACGCGGTGGCACGGCACGATGACGGGGACCGGGTTGCGGCCGTTCGCCTGGCCCACGGCGCGAGGCGCGCTGGGGCGCCCGACCCTTCTCGCCAACTCGCCGTAGCTGATGGTCTCGCCGTAGGGGATGCGGGTCAGCTCGCTCCAGACCTCGCGCTGGAATGGGGTGCCGTCGAGTTCCATCGGCACGTCGAAATCGGTGCGCTCGCCGGCGAAGTACCCGTCGAGCTGCGACGCGGTCTCCTTGAGCACGGGCGGCACGTCATCGGCGTCGTTCCGAGCGTGGCGACGCTCGTGCGGCAACCAGATGCCAATGAGCACATCGCCGTCGCACTCGAGAATGAGGCGGCCGATCGGGCTTTCGTAGGGCATGGTCAGCGTTTCTGTCGTCATGCGGCTCGTCCTTTCTGTGGGCGGGCAGGTATTTCGGCGGTCGGAATCGGGAGCGCCCACAGATGGGCCATGGCGTAGCTGCGCCAGGGGCGCCACCCCTCGCTCACGGCGAGGAGTTGGGCCGGGCCGTCGGGCAGACCGAGGGCCTGTGCTCCCCGGCGGATGCCGAGATCGGTCGGCATGAACGCGTCGGGGTCTCGCAGCGCCCGCATGGCGACGTACTCGGCTGTCCACGAGCCGATGCCGGGTAGGGCAACGAGCGAACGGCGTAGCTCGACCGGGTCGGCTCCGGGGTCGATCACGACACCACCGTCGGCGACCGCCTCGGCCAACGCCACCAGAGCACGGCGACGGCTCGTCGGCATGGCGAACGCACCCGGATCGCTCGTTGCGAGCTCGGCGAGCGCCTCCGGGGTGGGGAAGAGATGGGTCAGTGGCCCAGTCGGGTCTGACAGGGCGTCGCCCGCCGCCTCGACGAGCCGGCCCGCGACGGTGCGGGCGCCGGCGACCGACACCTGTTGACCGATCACGGCGCGCACCGCCAACTCGAAGCCTTCGGCGGCGCCGGGCACCCGCCGCCCCGGGTCCTTGGCGACAAGCTCACCGATCAACGGCTCATAGCGCAGTGCCTCGCAGACGGCGATGGGGTCGGCATCGAGATCCAGGAGCTGACGGCAGCGCGCCACCGCCGTCGTCAAGTCCCGCAAATCCGACAGCACGAGGTCAGCACCGATGTATGCCGGCCCGTCCGTCTCATCTCGTCCGGGGACGGGCGCCGCCAGCGTGACGACCGCGTGGCCGTGGGGGAGACGCAGAGTGCGCCTGTACGACGTGCTCTCGAGCGCCTCGACGCCGGGCAAGGCGCGGAGGCCGAGGAAGTCGAGCACCGATGCGGGGTTGAACGGGCGCCGGCAGGGCAGCCGCAAGTGAATCGCCTGTGGTGCCGCCAGCTGCCGGTCGCGCTTGGCCTGGGACGACTTCGCAGCCCGCGCCCGCAGGCCACTCGGTGTGTCGGCGAAGATCTCGCGGATGGTGTCGTTGCACTGGCGGACGCTGGCGAAACCTGCCGCGAACGCAATGTGCGCGATCGGGAGTTCCGTCGTCTCCAGCAGGAGGCGCGCCGTTTGGCTCCGTTGCGCGCGGGCGAGAGCGAGCGGGCCGGTGCCGACTTCGGCGGTGATGAGCCGGTTGAGCTGGCGTGTGCTGTAGCCGAGCCGGCGGGCCAGTCCCTCAACGCCTTCGAGGTCGACGACGCCGTCGCGGATGAGCCGCATCGCCCGAGCGACGACGTCGGCGCGGACATTCCACTCCGG
>DATAYX010000036.1:0-5198 GCA_036272355.1 Acidimicrobiales bacterium | reverse complement strand
CGAACACCAGGAGGTGTGCCGCGTCTACGCCGAGAACGTCCCGGCGTACGTGAGCCTCCGCGCCAGCGGGCCCCGCACGGCCACGCACGGGGACTTCCGGCTCGACAACTTCTTGTTCGAACCGAACGACCCGGAGCCGGTTGTCGTCGACTGGCAGACCGCGGTGTGGAGCGGGGCCGCCTATGACGTCGCCTACTTCATCGGAGGCTGCCTCACGACACAGGACCGCCGCGCCCACCAGGACGAGCTGTTGGCCCACTACCACGCCGCTCTCTGCCGTCTCGGCGTGCGCGACTACTCGCTGGACCAACTGCGCGCCGACGTCCGGGTCGAGAGCTTCGGGGGCATCCTCATGGCCATCGTCGCCTCCATGGTCGTCGAGCGCACCGACCGCGGGGACCTGATGTTCCTGACCAGCACCATGCGCCACGCCCAACACGCCATCGACGAGGACGCCCCTGCGCTCCTGCTTGCGGCGAGATGACGGACCTTCTCGTCCTCTGCACCGGCAACGCCGCGCGCTCGGTGATGGCCGGGTTCATGCTCGACGCCTTGTGGAACGGCCGCCCTGATCCGCTGCAGGTCGTCACGGCGGGCACGCATGTCATTGACGGGCAGCCGATGGGGATGCGGACACGGACAGCGTTGGCGCGCATTCCCGAGCTGGACGGCGCCGACTTTCGCCGGCACCGCAGCCGCCAGGTCCACGGCGTTGACCTCGTCCGGGCCGCATTGGTCGTCGTGATGGAGGCGGACCATGTCCGCTTCGTCCGACGACGGTTCCCCGACGCGGCAGCCAAGACCGCCACGATCCGCCGGCTCTGCCGCGACCTGCCCCCGGCGCCGCCCGCTCTGGGCGACCGCGTGGCCTCGTTGGGCCTCGCCGACGTCGACGTGGACGACTCGGAGGACGTCATGGACCCGGCCGGGCACGAAGGCGACGTCTACGCCGCCTGTGCCGACGAGCTTTGGACCCTGTGCCGACAGCTGGTGGCGCTGCTCTAGCGCGGCCGACTTGAGCGGACCCGAGGTGCCCCCTCCCTGTATACGCGCCCCGCTCAATGTCCCCGCGATTGAGCGGACCCATCCGCTCATTTCCAAAGAAGATGAGCGGGGCGCGTATACAGCCGGACCGTTCTCGTGCTGTGAACCTCAAGGGATTGATCGCTCGAAAGCGACTCGACCGTGAACTGATCGGACTGGAACTGGACGATCTCATCGGCCCGCCCCCTCCCGAGGGTTGGGTGAGGACCATCAGGCAGGCGCTCGGGATGTCGAGTTACGAGATGGCACTGCGTACGGGCATGTCACCGACGCGCATGCGTGAATTCGAGAAGGGCGAGGTCGACGGGTCGATTCGGCTCTCAGTGCTCGGACGACTCGCCCGCGCACTGAATTGCACCCTGTTCTACGTGTTGGTGCCTGACGAGCCGTTGGAGATCACCGTATGGCGACAAGCCCGAAGAAAGGCTTCTGAGGAATTTGGGGTCAGTGGCTGGGAAGAACCGAGGCACGACGACAAGACGCCGAGCGCTGTGGTGATGAAGGCGCAACTCGACGCTCTGACACTCCAACTCATCGACAAGCAAGGGTTGTGGAGATAGGGGAAAGGCGTGACTGATCGCGTCAGTCGGCGTGCACCGAGCGGAGGCCGGCCCAGGCCAAGTCGGCCATGCGACCGGCCAAGCGCTGCGCCTCTTCGTCGGCCTCGGCGTCGGTCACGGGTCGGTTGGCCATGAAGTGCCGGCTCGCGCCTTCGGCCATCCCGACGATCCCGTAAGCGAGCAAACGCCGGTGATCGTCGTCCAACCCCGCCGCGATGAGCGGGTCGATGGCCTCGGCGATCGCGTCTTCGACGGTGCGCAACGCACGGCCGAGCTCTTGGTCGTCGGCGTGGTCCCTTCCATAGAGCAGCCGGAACTCCGCTTCGTTGCTCACGACCAACTTGAAGTAGGCGGCGAATCCGAGCTCGACCTGCTGGCGCGGGCCTTCGGCCCGGATCACAGCGCTCCGGATCGCCGTGAGGAGATCTTGGGCGATGGAATCGACGAGCTCCAGGTACAACGCCCGCTTCGAGGAGAAGTGCTGGTAGAGCAAGGGTTTGGTCACCCCGGCCCGCTCCGCGATCTCGTCCATCGTCGTCGGCCGGTAACCCCGCTGCGCGAAGAGCTCGAGCGCCACGGCAAACAACTGTCGACGCCGCTGTTCCGCCGTGAGCCTCCGGGAGGAGGCTGCCTGGATCGCCGACATCCCGTTCACGTTACCGACTGGTCACACCGTCCCCAGAGATGCCTGCCCGCCGCAGCACGCCGGCCAGCCGTTCCGGCAGATCAGCGACGTTGAAATGGGTCGCCGCGACCTGGTGGTTGTGCTCCAGCAGTGCCTCGTCCCGATCGTGCAGCCACTCTGCGAGCGGCGTGGGGTCCGTCACGCCGAACCAGCGGAACCCGAACGAGACGAGCTCGGCTGCCACCGGATACGAGCCGATGGCGAGCGGCCGCCGGTATGTGGCCGATTCGACTGACGGGTTACCGAATCCCTCCCAGAACGACGGGAGGAGGACGGCATCACACGCGGCGTACGCGTCTGCAATTGAACAGCCATCCGAGGGCGGCCCGAGAAGGACCGGGCACCGGGCCTTTGCCACCAGACGATCGAGTTCCGGCCCGTAGCCGTCCTCGGCCGGTCCGAGGAGCCAGTAGGTGCCGCCGACGGAAGCGGCAAGCTCGAGCGCGCCGGCGACGTTCTTGCGTGCGAGCGCCCGGGTCGGCTGCAGAAGCAGCGGTTCGCTGTCCGCAAGGCCGAGCGCGGCGCGGGTGCGAGCGCGGTCGCCGGGGGAAGGGTCGGGATCGAACGTGTTGTAGATCGTCGTGGCCGCGATGCCACGCTCGGCCAACTCGTGCCGGCTCCGCTCGTTGATGGTCACGTGTGCCCACGGCAGATCGTCGGGTGGCGGGTCGAGGTGGGCCAGATGCGGTCGCTGCCACGGCAGGTCGTGATGGTGGAAGAGGGCGGGGCGTCCCGCGCAGACCTGCGCGACGACGGCACCGGCTGCCGGGTTGAGCGGCAGCGAGCAGAGGTTTTCGACGACGATCAGGTCGGCCGGGGCGCACGCGTCATCGAGGTCGCGCCGAGTCGGAGGCTCGTCGGCATCCATGGCCAATCCTGGTAGCACCAGATCGACCGGGCCCGACCCCGCGACCGTGCGCACCTGCCAGCCGAGCGCGCGCAGTGCCGCCGCCCATTTCGCCGCCTCCACCGAAACGCCGTCGCCTCCGCCCAAGCGAAACGAGATCATGCAGGCCGTCGGCATCGTGCGCACTGTAGGGGTGCGCACGGGAAATCCCTGCAGAAGGCCACTTGCGCCGGTCGAGTAATCTTCCCCCGATGGCGAACCGGGCACTGATCACTGGCATCACGGGACAAGACGGCTCGTACCTGGCCGAATTGCTTCTCTCCAAGGGGTACACCGTCATCGGCATGGTCCGGCGCTCGAGCACGGTCAATTTCGAGCGCATCGCCCACATCCAGGATCAGATGGAGCTCGTACCGGGTGACCTTCTCGACGAGGTCTCGCTCATTAACATCCTGCGGGACCACCGGCCGACGGAGGTCTACAACCTGGCCGCGCAGTCCTTCGTGCAGACCAGCTTCGGACAACCGGTTCTGACCGGCGAGACGACGGCCCTGGGGGTCACCCGCCTGCTCGACGCCATACGGCTCGTCGACCCCGAGATTCGCTTCTACCAGGCCAGTTCATCGGAGATGTTCGGCAAGGTGGTGGAGGTCCCCCAGCGCGAGTCGACCCCGTTCCACCCCCGCAGTCCCTATGGGGTCGCCAAGGTCTACGGCCATTGGATCACGGTGAACTACCGCGAGAGCTACGACCTGCATGTCTCGTCGGGAATCCTGTTCAACCACGAGTCGCCGCGCCGCGGTCTCGAGTTCGTGACGCGCAAGGTGACGCACGGCGTGGCGCGCATCGCGCACAAGCTCGACGAGAAGCTGTCGCTCGGCAACCTCGACGCGCAGCGCGACTGGGGCTATGCGGCCGACTACGTCCGCGCCATGTGGTTGATGCTGCAGCAGGACACGCCCGGCGACTTCGTGGTCTCGACGGGCGAGACGCACGAGGTGCGTGAGCTGTGCCGGCTCGCCTTCGGTGCCGTCGGACTCGACTGGGAGGAGCACGTCGTCATCGACGAACGCTTCCTGCGCCCGGCCGAGGTCGACCTTCTCGTCGGCAACCCTGCGAAGGCGCACGACGTCCTCGGCTGGAAGCCCGACGTCGACTTTTCCAGTCTCGTCGAGATGATGGTCAAGGCCGACATGGACCTGGTCCGCAAGAGCCTGGCGTAACGGGGGCGAGCCGCGCTGCTCCTCCCTGCAGCACTCGCCGCGATCTCGGCGAATCCGGCCGGCGTCCTCGTCGCCTTCGGGGCCGGGATCCTTTCGTTCATCTCGCCGTGCGTCCTGCCGCTGGTGCCCGGCTACGTGTCCATGGTCTCCGGGCTGTCGGCTGCCGAGCTGGAGGCGGGAACGGAGGGCGCGACGCCCTCGGCCGCGTTGCGACCCGTGCTCCGAGGCATCGCCCTGTTCGTTGCCGGTTTCACGCTCGTCTTCGTCGCCCTCGGCGCCACCGCCTCGGGCGTCGGACACGTCCTGAAGAGCAACAAGGTCGAGTTGGCGCACATCAGCGGCATCGTGATCATCCTTCTCGGTGCCGTGATGGTGCTCACGGCGTTGCCCGCACGGGTCTGGGCACATGCGGGATCGGGCACACTCGGCGTCGTCTCACGGGTCACGGGGGAGCATCGCTTCGACGTGCGCCCGTCGAAACTCGGCAGCTGGGCCGCCCCGGTGATGGGCATGGCGTTCGCGTTCGCGTGGACCCCGTGCGTCGGCCCGGTGCTCGGGGTCGTGCTCGGGCTCGCCAGCCACAACGGGACCCTGGCCGGGGGTGTGGTCTTGCTCTTCGCCTATTCGCTCGGCCTGGCGCTGCCCTTCGTGCTCGTCGGGCTCGCGTTCGGGCGATTCACCGCCTTCTTCGCGCGCACCCGCCACTGGCTCTGGGCGGTCGAGCTGGTCGCGGGCGCCTTCCTCGTCGGCTTCGGCGTCCTGCTGCTCACCGACAACATCGGCTGGCTGTCCAACCACGTGTCGAGCTGGCTCAGCGACATCGGGCTGGGTCGCCTGAC
>DATAYX010000035.1:0-5236 GCA_036272355.1 Acidimicrobiales bacterium | reverse complement strand
GACGACGCCGTCGCGGCCACCAGGTGACCGTTCTCGACGGCCGTTCGTTCCGGAGCATTGCCCCTTTCAGACCCTTCGATCACACGGTCCAAGCGAGCGACGGCGGGAAGCCCCTCGGCCACGGCGAGGGCCACCGGGTCGACCTGGGATCCCAACTGGGCATCGAGCCACCGGTCCAGCCTGCCTTCCAGCGCGCGGACCACATCGGGGTGCGCGTCAGCGACGTTTTCTCGCTCGTTGGGATCCTTGCCCAGGTGATAGAGCTCGGTCTCGCTGCGCAAGAACACGCCGGGGTCGTAGCAGCGGATCAACTTCCACTCTTCGGTACGGATGGCCCGTTTCGCCTGCCAGGTGGCCTCGCACAGCACGAGCTCGTCCCGATGTCGCGTCGTCGTGCCTTCCAGCAACGGCACGAGTGAACGACCGTCGAGACCGCCGGGCACGTCATAGCCGAGGAGCTCCAGCGTGGTGGGCATCACGTCGACCAGCGCCACCATCGGTGACACGCGAGATGGTGGCACCAATCCGGGTCGCCAGATGATCAGGGGCACGTGCACCACCGAGTCGTACAGCCCGGCATGGTCGAACCAGGCATCGTGCTCGTCCATGTTCTCGCCGTGATCACCGAAGAAGACCAGCATCGTGTCGTCGAGGATCCCCAACTCCGAAAGATGATCAGCCAGCCGGCCGAGCTCGTAGTCGAGATATGCGATCTCGTCGTCGTACAGGTCGGCGATGTAATCGACGCTCGGGATCTCGCCGAGGTGGTCGTAGAGGTTGTGCTTGAAGAGCGGGTAGGTCGGACGGCTCCGAAGCCGTTGCCGGACCAATGGGTCGACCGAGCTCTGCGAACTGGCGCTGTACTTGCGAAATTCGTCAGGCGGGACGTAGGGGATGTGGGCGTCCCAATAATGGAGGAAGAGGAAGAACTCTTCGTCGGCATGGGCCTCGATCCACGGGAACGCCAGGTCGTTGATGACCGACGCCGGCGCGCGGGAACGCCCGGGCGGTGGCATGTATTCGTCGTAGCCGCGCTCGAACCACCCCTTCATCGAGAACAGGTGGTCCACCGCCGCCGAGCGCAAGCCTTTTTGCCGCAAAATCGACGGAAGCCAGGGTTCGTTCTCGGCAAGCGAAGTCGAGGGAAGGAAGTGGGACACGACGCCTGTGTTCACACCGAAGCGGCCCGTGAAGAGCGCAGTGTGCGACGGTTGGGTCGGAATGTCGGTGGCGAAGGCCCGCTCGAAGAGCGCACCCTCCCCCGCGAACCGATCGAGTGTGGGCGTGAGCGCGCGACGATTCCCCAGGCACCCGAGACGATCTGCACGCATCGTGTCCATGGACACAAAGATGATCTTCATTTCAGCCTCGAATCCGACGGCACGCCCCGCCGGCATCGCCAATGGACTCCTTCGCCTCCGTTTCGGGAGTCACCAACCGCCCTTCAGCCAAAAATCAAACCTGGCCGCGGGAGCATACACCGGGGGCTGTGATCGGACACGGTTCGCGGAACGCCGGTTGAGCCCCTCGACCGGCCGCGTCGGCACTTCGTCCTCCGTGACGCGTGGGCCCGAACGCATCGGCGTCGCCCTAATGGACGACGGCTTCGGTGACCCGTGTCGGCCGTGCACCGGAGAAGCCGGCGGGCCGCCCCGGCAGGCTCAGCCAGGCCTCGGTCGGCCACCAGACCAGCAGCTCCTGCCAGAACGGCCACAAGAGCACCCATCCCAAATGCCGGTGTTGGCGATAACCGAGACAGAGCACGAAGGCGCTGGCCATGAAGAGGATCTCTCCGACGACGTACCCGGCGGCGATCAACGCCACAAGTCCGAGATATGAGCCGCCGGCGAACACGGCCAGCAGCACAAGGTAAACGGGGATCATCGCGCGAGCAGGACAGAACACGTTCTTGAAGAACTGGTGGGTCTGCGAGTACCAGGAGCGCGGCGAGGCCAGGCCGGCCCGATAGGGACCATTACGGGACTGGTTGTGCACGACGGCGCGCGACCAACGGATCCTCTGCTCTCGGATCTCCCCGTAGGACGTCGGCACGTCCTCGTAGACGATCACCTCCGGGTCCATCCACGTCCGGTAACCCATACGTCCGAAGCGAAGGGTGAAGTCCCCGTCTTCCCCGTTCATCCCCACCGTGAAGCCGCCCATGTCGACGGCCACTTGTCGTCGAAACGCGGTGAACACGCCCGGAACGACGTTCACTGCGTCGGTTGACTGCACCGTCGCGTGCACCATGCCGAATTGGCGGAGCTCCTCGAAGAGGCGCATGTTGGCGAAACGGGAGCCCCGCCAGCGAGGGAACATCATCGCCTCGACCATGCCGATGTCGGGATAGTCACGGAACCACCTGGGCACGTAGTACAGCGACCACTCGCCGACGATGGTGTCGGCGTCGATCCGCACGACGATGTCGGACGTCGTCTGACGGAGTGCCACGTTGAGCGCCTCGGACTTCCCGCCGTGGCGACCCTCGATCAGCGTCCCCGACGCCGAGCGGTAGCCGGCGAAGACCGAGGCGGCGAGGTCAGCGGTGCGGTCGGTCGAACCGTCGTTCACGAGATAGACCTGCACCGGCCCGCCGTAACGCCCGGCGGCGGCGTCGATGGCCTTGAGGGTCTCGACGATCACCTCTTCCTCGTTGTAGGCCGGGATGATGACGTCAATCGCCGGACGGAAGTCGCCCACGGGTGGGTCGGGTTGGACCGTTGCCAGGTTCACGAGGGCGAGCAGGCCCGTGCGGATGAACAGCGCGCTCTCCGCGAAGGGCAGAGGGAGCAGCACCCCCAATGCGGCATGCCAGCTCGGATCGGCCGCCCGGTAGATCACGAGAATTCCCACCATGGAGATGGCCATTGCCGCCACGGTGCAGGCCACGAGCGTCGCGGCATCGTTGAAGCGGGGACGAGGAACGAATGGCAGCGTGGTCGGACGCGGCAGGGCGAAGCTCGCGAAGAGCATCCTGGCCAACGCCAGGAATCCGAGGAACAGGGCGACGAAGTTCCCGAAGAAGCTGGCCGGTCCGATGGAGACGCTGAAGACAACCTGGACGACGAGGAGCACGGCGTCCACCAACACCATGACGGCCACGTAGCCGAAGGCCTGGGCAAGGACCAGGATGCGGCGGGTCGGCGAACAGCGCGTCCACAGCGCCAGGACGACCATGGTCAAGAAGACGAGGGTACGTAGGCCGAGCGTGAACTGGCTGAGGGCGGCGTCGATCTGTGCCGGCGCATTGACGATCGGCTCGGCCAGACGGCGTACGAGATCCTCGTAGAGCACCTGCGGGTCCCATCGGCCCGTCATGAAATGCATTGCGGTGAAGAGGCCGACGAACGTGGCCATCATGAGGGGTGCGCGCCAGTAGGGCGGGTTCTTGGGAGCGGGTAACAGCACGAGGGCCATGCCGTCGCCCTGGTCGTCGTCGTAGTGCCGACGCATCGGGTAGACGAGCAGCACGAATGCCACCAGCGTCGTGGCCAGCAGGGCGAGCAGGGGACCAATGCCGTTCAACAAGGAGAGGTTCATGGTGCGCTCGTGAGTCGGCGCGTCACGATACTCCAGGCCCGGAGGACGATCCGCCGCACACCGCGCTTCCCTATCCGGGCGAGACCTGCCGCCCGTGCAACGACGACGACGCCACGTACGCCCCGACGGGCAAGCCGTTGATGATCGGCGAGACCGGCTCCCCCGCCACCTCGCAGGCGTCGTACCTCGAGGGCGTCGAGCAGCAGCTGCCAACGGACTTCCCACAGGTCCGAGCGGTCGCGTATTTCGACGCCGCCGGGCCTGCGGCGGACTGGTCCCTCACCCCGGCCGGCCTGACCGCGTTGGGAAGACTGGCGTCCAACCCCTCCTTCAGCGCAATGCCCGGTGCCGACAGGGTCCGATGATCACGACTCCACGTGAGACGGGCGACCGACGGTCGCTACCGGGGTAGCTCCGGCCTGTCTTCGGTTGTCTTCGGTTTGCGACCGCGCGCGTCGGCACGCGCACATCGCGTGACGGCACGGTAAGCGGTCCAGCTAGGCGGTTGTGTCCTGTTTCAGCGAGGGATACAGTCACGCGTCATACGGCATGTCCGTTTGGCGACCCAAGGAGGACAGTAGATGCAGAAGCCTTTTTTAAGGTTGACCGCGGGGCGCTTGAGCGGCCGCCTGCTGGCGATCGGAGGTACAGCTGGTGCCCTGCTCCTTGGGGGCGGGCTGATGCTTGCCACACCGGCGGGTGCCGCGGGGACCACCACGACGGCCAGCGTGTCGCCAAGTACCGTGACCGTAGGCTCGCCCGTCACGTACTCCGCGAACGTGACCGGTGGTTCGGGCGGGACAGTGACGTTCACCATCGGGAGTCAGACCCTCTGCCCACCTGCAGCCCTCGTTGGCACGCACGCCTCGTGCACTTCGAGCAGCGCGACGGTCGGACAGCACACGGTTACGGCGTCGTACTCCGGTAACACGAACGTTTCGCCGTCGGCGGGCACCACGACGCTCACCGTCCTGCCACCGGTCGCGGGCGGTTACTGGCTCGGCGCTGCCGACGGCGGTGTCTTCAGTTACGGCGACGCTCAGTTCCATGGCTCGGCCGGGAACCTCAACCTGAACGCCTCGATCGTCGGGATGGCTGGCACATCGGACGGGGGCGGCTACTGGCTGGTTGGTGAGGACGGCGGCATCTTCAACTACGGCAACGCCGGCTTCTTCGGCTCGACTGGAAGCATGAACCTGAACGCCCCCGTGGTCGGCGTTGCGGGTACCTCCAACAATGCTGGCTACTGGTTGGTCGCGGCCGATGGAGGCGTCTTCAACTACGGCAACGCCGGCTTCTTCGGCTCGACCGGAAGCCTGAACCTGAACGCCCCCGTGGTCGGGATCATCCCGACCTCTGACAATGGCGGCTACTGGCTGGTCGCTGCCGATGGCGGCATCTTCAGTTATGGCGACGCCATGTTCCACGGGTCGGCCGGGAGCCTCCCCCTCAACCAGCCCGTTGTGGGCATCGCCGCGACACCCGACAATGGCGGCTACTGGCTTGGTGCTGCTGACGGCGGCGTCTTCAACTACGGCGACGCCCCGTTCCGCGGGTCTGCGGGCAGCCTCCCTCTCAATGCACCCGTGACCGGAATCGCACCCTCCGACGGCAGCGGGTACTACTTGGTGGCCGTGGACGGCGGCGTCTTCACCTACGGCTCCGCTCAGTTCCACGGTTCGGCGGGGAACCTGAA
>DATAYX010000034.1:0-7910 GCA_036272355.1 Acidimicrobiales bacterium | reverse complement strand
GCCCGGCAGCTCGCCGCCGAGCAGCAGGAAGAGGATCGCCATGCGCACGGCGACGCCGTTCGCCACCTGTTGGGTGACCACGGTACGTGGCAGGTCGGCGACGTCCGAGGCGATCTCGACGCCCCGCACCATCGGTCCGGGGTGCGTGACGATGGCGTCGTCGCGCAGGCGGGCGACGCGGCGCCCCGTCAGCCCCCAGCCGGCCGTGTACTCGCGCAGGCTCGGCACGAAGGAGCCACTCCCCCGCTCGGCCTGCAGGCGGAGCAGCGACACGACGTCTGCGTCGCTGAGCGCGTCGTCGAAGTCGTCCGCCACCTCGACGGGCCAGCCCTCGAGCGACGGGGGGAGAAGGCTGCCCGGTGAGGCCAGCGTGACGCGGGCGCCGAGCGCGCTGTAGGCGAGGACCTCCGAGCGCGCCACCCGGCTGTGGCGGACGTCGCCCACGATCAGGACCCGCAGCCCCTCGAAGCAGCCGACGCCCAGTTCTTCGGGCGCGGCGCCCTTCCGCTCGGCGAGCACCTGGCGCACCGTGAAGCAGTCGAGCAGGGCCTGCGTCGGGTGCTCGTGCCAGCCGTCCCCCGCGTTGACCACGCGCGCACGCTCGACCCAGCGGGCCACCTGATGCGGCGCGCCGGCCGACGAGTGGCGGATGATGACGGCGTCGATGCCCATGGCCTCGACCGTCTCGACCGTGTCGCGCAGGCTTTCGCCCTTCTTGACCGACGAGCTCGCCACCGCGAGGGAGAGCACGTCGGCCGACAGGCGCTTGGCCGCGGTCTCGAAGGAGAGCCGGGTCCTCGTCGACTCCTCGAAGAAGAGCGTGGCGACGACCTTGCCGCGCAGGGTCGGGACCTTCGGCACCGAGCGCCGTTCGACCTCGGCGAAGGCCTCGGCGACGTGCAGGACCTCGGCGATGCCGTCACGGCCGAGGTCGGCTACCGAGAGCAGGTGCTGGGGCCCGCTCACCGGTCCTCCAGGGTGCCGATCCAGACACCTTCCTCGCCGACGTCGACCATCTCCTCGCGGCGTGTCGGCAGGTTCTTCCCGACGAAGTCGGGGCGGATGGGCAGCTCTCGGTGCCCCCGGTCGATCATCACGGCCAGCTGGACCGCCTTGGCGCGGCCGTAGTCGTTCAGGGCGTTGAGGGCGGCGCGGATGGTGCGCCCGGTGAAGAGCACGTCGTCCACCAGCACGACGATCCGGCCGGCCAGGTCGATGGGGACGTCGGTCACCGCCTCGGGCAGCACGGGGCGAAGCCCGATGTCGTCGCGGTAGAAGGCGACGTCGAGGCTCCCGACGGCGAGTTCGTCGACCCCCTCGATCTGACGGAGGATCTCGGCCATCTTCGTGGCCAAGGGCACTCCCCCGGTCTGCAGGCCGATCAGGATGATCTCGGACAGGCCCCCGTTGCGCTCGAGGACCTCGTGCGCCATCCGGGTCAGGGCGCGCTGGACGTCCGCTGAGGTGAGAACTTGGGAATGGGCCACGAACACACCCCCGAGGGGCCGCGTATGACTGCGTTCGCGTTCGGCCACTGTTCCTCCTGCCGTGTGAGCCTCACTGGACCCACTTCACGGTCAGACGACGACTTTAGCGCGACCGGGGCCGCCTCCGACAGGGCCATCCTCCACTGCGGCCTGCGTGGCTCGAAGTTCTTGCCGCCCATCTCCAGGTGAAACGGTCATGGTCTAATGGCGCATGTTCTACGTCCTGATCTTCAGCATCCTGGCGGTCGTCCTGGTCGTGGGGGGCATCGCCGCCTGGTCCCGCAGCCGGAGGGCGTACGAGGAGGACGAGGTGGCGCACGCCACACACACGACACACGCGGCCCACGCCCACGACGACGCATCCCGCAGAACCCGGAAGGCCGAGCGGGCCCAGTCGCGGCACGACCGGCGGAAGCGCTGACGAGGTTCTGATCCGCAAGACTCGACGGCCGGCGCCGCCGTCCGCGAGGGAGTCAGATCAAGGGGATGGCGGCCGGAGGTCCGGGACGATTGTCGACAGGATCCCGTTCACGAAGCGTCCGGACTCGTCGGTCGAATAGGTCTTGGCCAGTTCGACCGCCTCGTCGATGACGACGGCGGAGGGAGGTCCGTCGGGATCGAGCAGTTCGGCCACCGCCAGGCGGAGCACGAGACGGTCGATGACCGCCATCCGGTCGAGCGGCCAGCCGACCGAGGCAGCCGCGATACGGCGCTCTGCTTCTTCCTTCGTGACGACGCTGTGCTCGAGGAGCGTCCGCACGTAGGGGTCGGGGGGGACGGCGAGCGCTTCCGCCACGGTGACGGGGTCCTCACCCTTCAGCTCCGCCTCGTAGAGGAGCGACAGCGCACGCTCACGCTGTTGGTGGCGGGGGGCGGCGTCGGCGTCGGCGGCGGGTGGCGGTGGTGGTGGCACGGAGGGACGCCTCGGACGAAGTCCCGGCGGAAACGACGAGGCGACGGCCCGTCAGGCCCGCGTCAGGTATTCGCCGGAGCGCGTGTCGACCTTGATCACGTCGCCGGTGTTCACGAAGAGCGGCACCTGGACGACGAGCCCGGTCTGCAGCGTGGCCGGCTTGCGGGCGCCCGAGACGCGGTCGCCCTGGATGCCCGGCTCGGTCTCGGTCACGGTCAGCTCGACGGCGGCGGGCAGGTCCACGCCGACGATCTCGCCGTTGTACATCTGCAGGTTCGCCGAGTCGCCCTCCTTGAGGTAGTTCGGCGCGTCGCCGAGCAAGTCGGGCGACGCCGTCATCTGCTCGTAGCTCGTCGTGTCCATGAAGATGAAGTCGGCGGCGTCGCGGTAGAGGAACTGCATGTCGCGCTTGTCGATGATCGCCTGCTCGAGCTTCTCGTCGGCCCGGTAGGTGCGCTCGATCACGGCGCCGCTGCGGACGTTCTTCAGCTTGGTGCGCACGAAGGCGCCGCCCTTGCCGGGCTTGACGTGTTGGAACTCGACGACGCTGAACAGGCCCTCGGGGAGGTCCAGGCTCATGCCGTTCTTCAAGTCATTGGTCGAGACTGCCATGAATGTCCTTCGTGAATCGGGTGAGTGCGCGGGCGCCGTCCTCGGTGACCACCAGGGTGTCTTCCACGCGGACGCCGCCGTGCCCGGGAACATAGACACCAGGCTCGACGGTGACGACGAATCCGGGGGCGAGGATAGCAGTGCCCAGTTGGGACACCGTCGGCGCTTCGTGGATATCGAGCCCGACGCCGTGACCCGTGCCGTGCTCGAAGCGGTCGGCCCAGCCGGCGTCCGCGATGATCCGGCGGCAGACGTCGTCGACCTCTTTCACGCTGATGCCCGGCTTGACCGCTCGGGCGCCCGCGGCTTGGGACGTCTGGACGACGTCGAAGATGCGCGCGAGCTCGCCGGTCGGGTCCTCGTTGACGCAGAACGTGCGCGTCATGTCCGAGCGGTAGCCCTCGAAGGTGGCGCCGAAGTCCACGACGACCGGATCGCCCTGCGCGATGCGGCGGCCACCGGGGTGGTGGTGCGGCTTGGCCGAGTTCTCGCCGGCGGCGACGATCGTCTCGAACGCGGTGCTCTCGGCGCCGTGGCGTCGCATGGCCGTATCGAGCTCGAGGGCGAAATGCTCCTCGGTGACGTTCTGGCTCATGAGCGGGAGTGTGTCGAAGAGCGCGGCGTCAGCGATGGCGGCGGCGTGCTCCATGCGCGCGATCTCGGCGGCGTCCTTCACTTCCCGGAGCGCCTCGACCGCATTGGACGTGGCGACCAGGCGGTCTTCGCCCAGGAGGTCGGCCCAGGTGCGCTGCGCCGACCACGACACAACGTCGGCTTCGAGGCCGATGCGGGTGGGTGCTCCGGCGGCGTCGGTGAGAAGCGTCTGCGCCGCCTTGCGCTGCTCCGCCATCGGACCGATGGTGATGTCGACCTGGGCGGCTGCTCCCGACTTGTCGACCTGCTCCGCGGACTGGGTCCGGTAGCGGCCGTCGGTCGTGAGCAACGCCTTGTCCCGGGTGACGGTCAGGACGCCGGCCGATCCGGCAAAGCCGGTCAGGTAGCGGACGTTGGCCAGCGTCGTCACGACGAGGGCGTCGATCTCGTGCTGGTCGAACGCGGCGCGCAGCCGATCGAGGCGGCCGGTCACGGTGAGCGGCGGGAGGGCCGCCGTCGACGGGGCGTAGGGATTGGTGGTCATGCCTCGGCTCCCTTCAGCAGCGCGGCGACCGCGTCGACGGCCAGCTCGTAGCCCAGCCCCCCGAACCCGGCGACCACACCGTTCGCGACCGGGGCCAGGACAGACGTGTGCCGGAACGGCTCGCGGGCGGCGGGGTTCGAGATGTGCAGCTCGACGACGGGGCCGTCGAAGGCGGCGACCGCATCGTGGAGCGACCAGGAGGTGTGGCTGAGCGCGCCGGCGTTGATGATCAAGGCGTCGGTGCCGCCTCGGGCCGCATGCACCGCGTCGATCAGCTCACCCTCGTGGTTCGACTGGATGTGCGCGAGCTCGAGGCCGTGCCCGGCCGCCGCGGCTTCCGCCCGCTTGACGTGGTCATCGAGGGTGGCCGTCCCGTAGACGGCGGGCTCGCGCTCGCCGAGCAGGTTCAGGTTGGGGCCCGAGAGAAGGAGCACCCGGCTCATCGGCTTCTGCCGCGGTTGCTCGAGATCACCGACGCGCACCCATGGCCGCCAGGGTAGCGACCACATCGGGGGCCGCCACGCCCTTCACGGGCTCCACGCCGTTCGGACCGTCCAGCACGAAGGTGAGATCCTGCTGCGCCTTCTTGTCGCGAGCCATGAACTCGAGGAGCTCGCCGGCGTCGGCGTCACGCGGCAGGTCGGTCGGGAGGTCGAAACTGGCGATCACCCGGCGGTGCTCCTCGACGCGCGCCTCGTCGATGCGCCTCAGCCGCCGCGCCAACAGCGCAGCGAAGAGAAGGCCGATAGCGACGGCCTCGCCGTGGCGCAGGTCCCACTGGCGGTGCTCGGCCAGGGCGGCGCCCTCGAGGGCGTGCGCCAACGTATGGCCGTAGTTGAGGATCACGCGGCGCCCGCCCTCGCGCTCGTCGTCGGCGACGACGGCCGCCTTGATGCCCACGCACCGGGCCACCTGCTCCTCGATCGGCTGGTCGGCCGCCGGCGCGTCGCCCAGGAAGGCGTACTTGGCGACCTCGCCGCGGCCGCAGGCCCACTCCCGGGGCGGGAGGGTGCCCAGGGTCTCGGTGTCGCAGAGCACCGCGTTCGGCTGCCAGAAGGCGCCCACGAGGTTCTTGCCCTCGGGCAGGTTCACGCCTGTCTTGCCGCCGATGGCCGCGTCGACCTGTGCGAGCAGCGACGTGGCGACGTTCACGTACGCCGTGCCGCGGTGATAGGACGCGGCGGCAAAGCCGGCGACGTCGGTGACGATGCCGCCGCCGACGGCGATGACGACGTCGGCCCGGGAGAGGCCGGCGTTGGCGAACCGGCGCGTCAGCATTTCGACCGTGGCGAGGGTCTTGGCATCCTCCCCGTCGGGAATGAGGAAGAGCTCGGAGGGCACGCCCGGATCGAGGCCGTTGACCCAGCCCGCCCCCTTGATCGCCTCCTGGGTGACGATCACCGCCGACTTCGCCGAGGGTGGGAGGAAGCGCCCGACCTCGTGGCGCGCGCCCGGACCGACGAGCACGGGGTACGAGCGCTCGGCGAGATCGACGGAGAGGGCGCGCATGCTGACGGTCAGTTGGACGACGTCGCCGGTGTTCCCGGGGGGCGGATGCCGGCGGCGTCGAGCACCCGGTCGGCGACCTGGTCCGGGGTGAGGTGGTCGACGTCGATCGCCGCGTCGGCGACCTCGGCGTAGTGCGGTGCACGTTCGGCGAGGAGCCGGGCCATGATCTCGTCCTTGTCGCCGTCGAGGAGCGGGCGTCCAGCGCCGTCACCGACCCGTTCGGCGAGCCTGTGGGGCTCCGCCTGGAGCCACACCACGGTCCCGCACTCGCGGATCAGCCTGCGGTTGTCGGCGCTCAACACCGCGCCCCCGGCCACCGCGATCACGGTGGGCCGTTCGCTGTTGCACGCGGTGGCGAGCACCTCGGCCTCCGCCTTGCGGAAGGCGTCCTCGCCGTCCCTCTCGAAGATCTCGGGGACCGTGTGACCCGTCAGCGCTTCGACGTCGGCATCGGAGTCGCGGTAGTCCCAACCCAGGCGGCGGGCGACGAGCCCTCCGGTCGTCGTCTTGCCACAACCCATCATCCCGACGAGCAGGATGCGGGGCGTCCTCACTGTGCCGCGCTACCGGTACCGGCGCTGGGCCGTCCCACCGCCGACGACGGCGTCGACCCGAGGGACGCGACGTAGCCGTCCAGGTTCCGCACGACCTCGGACAGCGAATCGCCGCCGAACTTGCGGAGGGCCTCGTTCGCCAGGACGAGGGCCATCATCGACTCGGCGACGACACCCATAGCGGGCACCGCGGTGACGTCGGTCCGCTCCTTGAAGCTGACGGTGGACTCCTTGGTCACGACGTCCACCGTCTGGAGCACCGGGCGGTTGAGCGTGGCCAGTGGCTTCATGGCGACGCGGGCCACGACGAGCGAGCCGTTGGACATGCCGCCCTCGATGCCGCCGGCGCGGTCGGTCGGACGCACATACCCCTCGGACTCCTCGTAGAGGATCGCATCGTGCGCCTCCGAGCCGCGGCGGGACGCGTTGTCCCATCCCTCGCCGATCTCGACGGCCTTGACGGCCTGGATCGACATGAGCGCCCGGGCGAGGTTGGCGTCGAGCTTGCGGTCCCAATGGACGTGGCTACCCAGGCCGACCGGCACCCCGTAGGCGAGAATTTCGGCCACGCCGCCGAGCGAGTCGCCGACCTTCGCGGCGGCCTTCACCGCGGCGATCATCGCCTCTTCGGACACGGGATCGAAGCAGCGCACCGCGCTCTCGTCGACCTTCTCGAGGTCGCTCGGCCCGGGGCGCGGGCCGTCGGGCGGGATGGCGGCGTCGCCCAGGGCCACGATGTGGCTCACGATGGTGGCACCGAGCTGCTGCAACAGGAGCTTGGCCAGCGTGCCGGCGGCGACCCGGGCGGCGGTCTCGCGGGCGGAGGCGCGCTCGAGGACGTCGCGGGCGTCCTCGAAGCCGTACTTGAGCATCCCCGGCAGGTCCGCATGCCCCGGCCTGGGCTGCGTGAGCACTTTCTCCGGCGCCCCGGGTTCGGGCGACATCTCCTCGGTCCACTTGGGCCACTCGGTGTTGCCGATCTCGATGGCGACGGGAGAGCCGAGCGTGCGACCGTGCCGGATGCCGGCCAGGAGCGTGATCTCGTCGGCCTCGAAGCGCATGCGCGGGCCGCGCCCGTACCCGAGCCTGCGGCGGGCGAGTTCGGCGGCGACATCGGCCGCCTCGACGGCGAGGCCGGCGGGCAGACCCTCGACGATGACGACGAGGGCTTTGCCGTGGGATTCGCCGGCGGTCAGGAAGCGCAGCACGTTGCAACGCTACCGGACACCTGTGAGGCGCCCGGTGCCCCGATCACGTCGGTGACCAGGTGAATCCCCGGTCGATCAGCTGTAGAAGGGGTTCTCGCCGCCGCCGTGGTCGGTGACGTCGAGGATCGTTTTGAGTTCGGGCACCTCTTCGAGCAGCGTCGTCTCGATCCCCTGCCGCAGCGTCATCTGCGACATAGCGCAGCCCTGGCAGCCGCCGGACAGGCGCAGATACGCGGTGCCGTCCTCTTCGTTCAGCGCAACGAGGTCGGCCCGCCCGCCGTGGCTGGCGATCGCCGGGTTGACGGACTGCTCGAGGACGGCGACGACGCGGAGTGCCAGCGGGCTGGTGATCCCCTGGGCGAGGATCTCCTGCGGCACGTTCGGCGCGACCTCCTCGGGCGCGGGCGAGTTCGGGTTGACGAGCACGAGGCCGCCACCGTTCTCCTCCGACCACTCCAGTCGGGCGCCCCGGAGCCGGTCGACGCTCTG
>DATAYX010000033.1:0-20479 GCA_036272355.1 Acidimicrobiales bacterium | reverse complement strand
CCGGCCTTGGGCGGCGAGACGATCATGCCGCGCTGCCCCTTGCCGATCGGCGAGAGCAGGTCCACGATCCTGGCCGTCAGGTTGTCCTTGTCGCCCGGCATCTCGAGGTTCAACCGCGAGTCGGGGAACAGTGGCGTGAGGTCCTCGAACCTGGGCCGGTTCTTCGCGGCCTCCGGTTCGAGGCCCGACACCGAGTCGATACGCAGCAGCGCCGGGTACTTCTCGTTGTTCGTCGCCGGCCGGCACGCGCCCTCGATGTAGTCGCCACGCCGCAGCGCGAAGCGCCGGGCCTGGCTGATGGAGACGTACACGTCCTTGGACGAGGGCAGATACCCATCGCAACGGAGGAAGCCGTAGCCCTCGTCGCGCAGATCCAACATGCCCTTCACCTCGACCAGCTCGCCGGTGTAGGTCTGGTCCTGGCCGCCGCCCTGCAGCTCGCCGCCCTGGCCGCGGTCACGACCACGACGCCGGCGACTGCGGCGGTTGCCGACGTCGCCGTCACCGCCCTGACCGCCGCCCTGGCGGTCCTGGCGGTCCTGGCGATTCTGGTTCTGGCGGTTCCGGTTGCCGCCGCCACCCTGACCGCCGCCGCCACCCTGACCGCCACCGCCGCCGCCCTGGCCGTTCTGGCGCGACGCAGGCTCGGTGCCCGTCGCCAGGTCGGGCGGCTCGACGAAGATCGCCGGGCCCGGGTCGGTGGCCGTGCTGGTCGCATCCGCAGCGGCGGGCGCGTCTGCCGCGCCACCACCTGCCGGGTCCTCCGACGAGGCACCGCCGGACGCGGTGGGCGCCTCGGTCGGCGTGGCGTCGCCGGCGCCCGCCGTCGCGGCGCCGGACGGCGTGTCAGCGGCCTCGACCGAGCCTGGGCTCGTCGAAGCCGAAACCGAGCGGGAGCGGCGAGATGGCTTCGCACCGTTGGCGTCGCCGCCTTCGCCGGCCCCGTTTGACGCGGCGGCAGACCCTGAGGTCACGCCGGTCGCGTCGAGAATTTGATCAATGATGTCGGCCTTCTTCGTCCGGCTGTTCGTCTTGAGCGACATGGCCTGGGCGATGGCACTGAGCTCGTCTCGCTCCTTGCCTTCGAGAACCGATCGTTCGAGCTGCTGTTCCGCAGTCATCGGGCTCCTCATCTTCGAGGGTTATCGCCGGCCCGGAGTCCGCGCGCGACGAGGAAATTTCAGGTTGGAGAAGGGCGTTGCGTGTAAATGCCCTCCCCCCAGGGTCACCGCTGCTGCGTCTGGCTCTCCCGAGACCGCTTGTACCCGCGGAGAGCGCCTTGAAGCGCAGTGGGGATGTCCTTACTTTAGCGGGGCTGGAGGGGTGTGCCAACACACCCCCCGTTCAGGCCGTCGGCACCGCGGGGCGCTCGCCCCGCCGCCGCCCCCCTCCGACCAGGCGAAACCTGCCGATATGGCTCAGAGCGAGATCTCGGCGAGGACCGCATCGAGATCCAGGTCGATCACCGACGGCACCGAGATCGCCCCGATGGCCAGGTCCGGGTCCTTCAGGCCGTGGCCCGTCAAGACGCACACCACCTTCGACCCCGCCGGCACGCCCTGCTGCAGCAGGCCGGCCACCGAGGCCGAGGAGGCCGCCTCGCAGAACACCGACTCTTCCTTGGCCAAGAACGTGTACGCGTCCATGATCTCGTCGTCGGTGACGGCCGAGATCGACCCGCCGGACTCGGACGCGGCGGCCGTGGCCGAGTACCAACTGGCCGGGTTCCCGATTCGGATCGCGGTGGCGATCGTTTCGGGGTGTTCGACCGCATGGCCGAGCACGATGGGTGCGGCGCCCGCCGCCTGGAAGCCGCACATCCTCGGCAGCTTCGTCGACTTCCCCGCCTCCTTGTACTGGATGTAACCCTTCCAATAGGCCGAGATATTCCCGGCGTTGCCCACGGGGATGCAGTGCACGTCGGGCGCGTCGCCGAGCGCGTCGACGATCTCGAAGGCGCCGGTCTTCTGCCCCTCGATCCGGTGCGGATTGACGGAGTTGACCACCGTGATCGGCGCGTGGTTCGGCAGGTCGCGCACGATCGTCAGAAGCTGGTCGAAGTTGCCGCGCACCTGCAGGACGCGCGCCCCGTGCATGAGCGCCTGGGCGAGCTTGCCCAGCGCGATGTGCCCGTCGGGGATCAGCACCACGCAGGCGATGCCCGCGCGCGACGCGTAGGCCGCGGCCGAGGCGGAGGTGTTCCCCGTCGACGCGCACACGACGGCCTTCGCGCCCTCCTCCACCGCCATGGAGATCGCCATCGTCATGCCGCGGTCCTTGAAGCTGCCGGTGGGATTGGCGCCCTCGACCTTCAGCCACACCTCCGCGTTCACCCGCTCGGACAGCCGGGGCGCCGGCATGAGCGGCGTGCCGCCCTCGAGCAGGGTCACGACCGGTGTGCGCTCGGTGACCCCCAGGAAGTCCCGGTATTCGGTGATGACGCCCCGCCAGCCCGCCGTCACGACGAGGCTCCGTCGCCGTCTTCGGCAGCGATCACGCGGAGCACGCCGCTCACCCGGTCGACCGCCTGGAGCTGCCGCAGGGCGTCGATCGTGGCGAGGAGGTCGCCCTCGCGGGCCACGTGGGTCAGGAAGATCAGGCGCGCCTCCTCGGCCAGGCCGACCTGCTCCATGGCCCGGATGGAGACGTTGTGGTCGCCGAAGATCTTGGCCACCGCGGCAAGCACGCCCGGACGATCGGCCACATCGAGACTCAGGTAGAAGGCCGAGCGCAGGTCCTCCTGCGCGCGCACAGTGGAGCCGGTGCGCTTGGGCGCTGGTGCGGGCGCGCCCGCCAGAAGGTTGCGCGACGCGTCCACGAGGTCGCCCAGCATCGCCGTCGCCGTGGGGCCCCCGCCGGCACCGCGCCCGTAAAACATGAGCTCACCGCTCACCGCCCCCTCGACGAACACCGCGTTGAACGCGCCGCGCACGGAGGCGAGCGGGTGCGCCCGCGGGACCATGGCCGGGTGCACCCGCACCGAGACTTCGGGACCGCCGTCGACGAGCTCGGCGATGGCGAGAAGCTTGACCGAGTAGCCGAGCTGCTTCGCGTACGCGACGTCGGCTGCGCTGACGGCGCCGATGCCCTCTCGGTAGACGTCGGCGTCGACGACGTCGAGGCCGAATGCGAGCGCGGCGAGGATGGCCGCCTTGGCAGCGGCGTCGTGCCCGTCCACGTCGGCCGTGGGGTCGCGCTCGGCCAGCCCGAGCTCCTGCGCCTCGCGGAGGACGTCGTCGTAGTCGTCGCCCTTCTCCTCCATGCGGGTGAGGATGTAATTGGTGGTGCCGTTCACGATCCCCATGACGCGGACGATCTGCTCGCCGGCCAGCGACTCACGCAAGGGACGTATGACCGGGATGGCGCCCGCGACGGCGGCCTCGTAGAGCAGGTCAACGCCGGCGCCGTCGGCAATCTCGGCCAGCTCGGCCCCGGCCACCGCCAGCAGCGCCTTGTTTCCCGTGACCACGGGCTTGCCGTTGCGCAACGCGGCCTCCACCAACTCGTGGGCCGGGTGCAGGCCGCCGATGAGCTCGACCACGACGTCGACGTCGTCGCGCGCGACCAGGGCGGCGGCGTCGCCGCCGATGAGCGCTGTGTCCACGGCGGGGGCGCGGGGCTTGGAGGTGTCGGCCACGGCGATGCCGACCAGCTCGAGGCGGATACCGGTGCGCTCGGCGATGCCGTCGGCACGGGTCAGGAGGATCTCGGCCAGGGCGCTGCCGACGTTGCCGCAGCCCAGGAGGCCGACACGCACGGTCGGCGCCGGGTGGGCGTGGGACGCTCCGTGCACCGGCGCGGTCTGCATCTCGAGGGGCAGCTTCGCCTCGGCTGCGGTCACCTCCAAACGCTACAGGCTGGGCCGCCGGCCACAGGACGCTCCGCACCAGGTCAGGCGGCTTTGCTGGGTGGTGGTAGCACGACTCCGCGCTACGGGGCTGACCTCCTTGAGCACCGAAGAGGGCGTTAGACACACTGGTTGGGGAGGTTGCATGGCGTTTCTGGGGCTGATGCTCCGGTCGGGGCTCCGACACCGATGGAAATCCTGGCTCGCCCTGTCGTTGCTGACGGCGCTGGTCGTCGGCATGGTGCTGGCCGGCGCCCAGACGGCACGGCGCACAGCCACCGCCTGGTCGCGCTTCGAGGCCGCCCACGGCTTCGACACCTTCGCCTACATCCCGCACCCGATCCACGACGTCGGCTCGCTGCCGGGTGTGACGGCCGTCGTTCACATCACGTCGCCCGCGGCAGGAGTGACCAGCTGCGACACATGCACCGGCCAGATCAACCCCAACGACTTCAGCGTCCAAGAGGTCCGGCCGGCACAGCTGGGTGAACTGAGCAAGCTCGAGAGCGGCCGGCTGCCGGACCCGTCCGATCCGCGAGAAGTGCTGGCCTCTGTGGGCCTCGCCCCGCTCGGCGTCCACGTCGGCACCGTCATCCACGTCTCCATCGCCTCGAAGCAACAAGCCGCCGGGTCGGACAGCTCGAACGTCACGCCGAACGGACCGACCGTCGCGCTGCGCGTCGTCGGGATGGAGGCGACGGAGTTCGAGTTCCCTTCCAACGCAACGCCGTCGTACGACCTCTACGCCACGCCGGCCTTTGCCAAGGAGTACAACCCGGGCGCCCTGACGTTCGACGAGTACGTGTTCCACCTCCGACACGGCACACACGACATCCTTCGGTTCGAGGCAGCGCTGGGCAAGACCGGAGCGGCCGGCTCGGAGGACCTCTCCGCAATCAGCAGCACGGTCACCACGTCCATCAACCCGCAGGTCGTCGGGTGGTGGATCCTCACCGCCCTGGCGGCCCTGGTCGGATTGATCGTCCTGGCCCAAGCACTGGCGCGCCAGGACGCCATCGACGCCGAGGACTACCCCGCTCTGCGCGCCGTCGGCGCAACCCGGCGGCAGCTCTTCATCTTCTCCATGGTCCGCACCGTGTTGCTCGCCTTCGCGGGCGTGGTCGGAGCGGTGTGCCTCGCGGCCGTGTTGTCCGTGTTCACCCCGGTGGGCGAGGCGCGACTCGCCGACCCCAACCCGGGCTTCGACTTCGACACGCTGCTCTTGGTCGGGGGGGCGGCGTTGGCGTTCGCGGTCCTCGCCGCCCTGGGCATCTGGCCGGCGGCGCGGGCGTCCATGCCTGAGGCCAGCGACGAGGGGGCCGTCGTCCGTCCGTCGCGCATTGTCGCCGCGGTGTCGTCCTCGGGCGCTCCTCCGAGCGCCCTCATCGGGATCCGCAACGCGCTCGAACGCGGGCGGGGCCGCAGTGCCGTGCCGGTGAGTTCGGCCCTCGTGGGCGCCGTCCTGGCCGTCACTGCGCTCTGTGGGGCCGCGGTCTTCGGCTCGAGCCTGGCGCACCTCACCGCGACGCCGGCGCAGTACGGCCAGGGGTTCGACGCGTGGTTCTCGACCGACGCCACGGAGTCCTTGGCGCAGAACGAGCAGTTGCTCACCGCAGTCCAACGGCCCGGGATCGAGGCCGTCCTGGCGGGAGTCTCGGGGGCCGTCACCGTCGACGGCACACTGGTCGACGCCCTGGCCGGGCAGACCATCCGTGGCCCCTACGTCATGACCACCACTACGGGCTCCCCGCCGACGGGAGCGAACCAGGTGCTCCTCGGAGCCAAGACGATGCAGCAATCGCACGCGCACATCGGCTCGACGGTGCGGGTCAACTTTCCGTCGTCGGGGGCCGGCCCCGGCGAGAGCCGGCGCTTCACCGTGGTCGGCACAACGGTGCTGCCGCCGGACTTCAATCCACGCGGTGGCCTCGGAACCGGCGCGATCTTCTCGTTGGCGGGGTTCACCGGAAAGGATTGCGCGAAGGACTCGGACCCCAAGGGCTGCATCGTGAAGGCCGTCTCCGCTACCAGCGGCTCCTTCCTCGTGCGTGCCGCGCCGGGACCGCAGGGAAAGGCGGCGCTCGCCGAGCTGAGCCGGGACCACTCGGGAGCGCTCAACCTGCCGCAGCCGCCGACCAACCTCGTCAATTTCGGCGAGGCGGTGAACTTCCCCCTGATCCTCGGCCTCGTGGTCGCGCTCTTCGGGATCGGGACCCTGTTGCACCTCCTCCTGACCAGCCTCAACCGACGTCGGCGCGAGACGGGGCTGCTGAAGTCGCTCGGCATGTTGCGCCGGCAGATCGCCTACTGCGTGTCGTGGCAGACGTCGACGATCGCCCTCATCGCGATCGCGCTCGGGGTCCCGCTTGGCATTGCGGCGGGCCGGCTCGTCTGGAGCACCTTCGCGGACAGCATCGGCGTCGGCACCCAGCCAGTCGTGACCGCGGCCAAGATCGTGGGCATCGCCATCGGTGCGCTGATCGTCGCCAACGTCCTGGCGACGATCCCGGCGTTTCTCGCCGCCCGCGCTCGGCCGGCCTCACTCCTCCGCTCCGAGTAGCTCTCGAACCGGCGCTCAGGCGTCGAGCCGGGTGAGGTCCTCGAACGTCTCGCGGCGCACCACGACGCGGGCGGTGCCATCGGCCACGAAGGCGACGGCCGGGCGCGGCACCTTGTTGTAGTTGGAGGCCATCGAGTAGCCGTAGGCGCCGGTGACCGGGGTCGCCAGGACGTCGCCCACCTCGAGGTCGTCGGGCACGAACGCGTCGGGCACGACCAGGTCGCCGCTCTCGCAGTGCTTGCCGACCACGCGCACCGGCCGCGGCCTTCGCGCCCGTGTGGCGCGCGGCAAGAAGGCTTCGTAGCCGCTGCCGTAGAGGACGGGACGGGGGTTGTCGCTCATGCCTCCGTCGACGCTCACATAGGTGCGGATGCCCGGCAGGTGCTTGACCGTGCCGACGCTGTAGAGCGTGATGCCGGCGGTGGCCACGATGGAGCGGCCCGGTTCGGCGGAAATCCGGGTCGAGGGGTCCACTCCCGCCTGGGCGCATGCCGTCCTCGTTGCGTCGACCCACTCGCGCTGGCTCGGGGCGCGCTCGCCGTTGACGTAGGGCACCCCGAGGCCGCCGCCCACCACGAGCTCGGGTAGGTCCAGCGGAGCGAAGAACGTGCCCAGCACCTCGGCTGCCTGTTCGAAGGAAGAGGCTTCGAAGACCTGGCTGCCGATATGCGCGTGCACGCCCACGAGCTCGACCCCGGGCATCAGCTCGAGGGCCGCGACGGCCTCGGCCGCCGCCCCAGAGGAGACGGAGAAGCCGAACTTCGAGTCCTCTTGTCCGGTCCGCACGAACTCGTGCGTGTGGGCCTCGACGCCTGGCGTCACGCGCACGAGGACCCGGGGCCGCGAGGCTGCGGGAGACGCCGATTCGAGCAGCCCGCCGAGCCGGGCGATCTCGTCGAAGGAGTCGACGACGATACGCCCGACGCCTTGTTCCAAAGATGCGGCGAGCTCATCGGCCGACTTGTTGTTCCCATGGAGCACGAGGCGGTCCGGCGGCACTCCCGCCGTCAGCGCGACGTGCAGCTCCCCGCCCGACGCCACGTCGAGGTGCATCCCCTCCTCGTGGGCGAGCCGGGCCATGGCCCGGCACAGGAAGGCTTTGGTGGCGTAGGCCACGCCGTCTCCCCATGCGCCGACGGCTTCCCTGCAGGCATGGCGCAGATGCTCCTCGTCATAGACGAACAGGGGCGTGCCGAACTCCTCGGCGAGCTCGAGGAGATCGATGCCACCGACGAAGAGGTGTCCCTTCTCGTCGACCTCGGCCGAGCGCGGCAGGAGATGGTGCTCGAGGGGTGCCGTCGCGAGGTCATGGTCCACCGGCATGGACATGCAGGATACGGCAGCGTTCGCGGCCGTCGTACCTGCTGGGGCCCGGTCTCGGGCCCGACGGCTACGATCCTTCCCCTGCACGCGCAGTCACGCGCAGCGGTGCGGGCAACGCCCGCCCCCGTAGCTCAGCGGATAGAGCACCGGCCTCCGGAGCCGGTGGCGCAGGTTCGAGTCCTGCCGGGGGCGCACTGAATGCCGGCGACGGCGACGTGCTGCCAGATTCCTTGGGCCCCTTCCGATCGTGCCGCCCACCCTCGGCGCTTGAGCACCGTCATCCGACGCCATCACCGCGACCGGGCTCGAGGGTGCGGGACCCCACACAGCCACGGGTGGACAAGCAACTCCCTGTGCACGTGTGTGCGTCCCGCAGCGCCACCGGAGCCGATTCGAACGACACGGCCGTCGTGACCTTCGAACCGGTTGACGGACGCCGATGGGGGTACGTGATCTACAGGGCAGACCGCCACCTCGGCTGCGCCTGCCCCGCGAAAGAGAGGTCGGCATGGCGTTGAGGAGCATCACTACCCGGGTAGCGAGCCCGCTGCTCGCGTCCATCTTCATCAGTGGCGGTTTCGACGCGGCGATGAACCCCGAGGGCAAGGTCAAGAAGGCGGAGAAGGTGACCGGGCCGATCGCACAGCGGGTGACGGCCTTGCCCGACGACACCGAAACGCTCGTGCGGCTGAACGGGGTGACGCAGGTCATCGCAGGCACGGCATTGTCGCTCGGCCTTCTCCGGCGTCTGTCCGCGGTCGTGCTGATCGGGACACTCGTCCCGACCACCTTGGCGGGACACCGCTTCTGGGAAGAGTTGGACGAAGACGCGCGCAACATGCAGATCACCCAGTTCGCGAAGAATTTGGGTCTCCTCGGCGGCCTGCTGCTGGTCGCCACTGAGAGGACGTCCCGTTCGCGACGGTCGTCAAAGTCCGGGAGCAAAGCCAGGCTGCGAATCCGTCGGGGTCGGTGAGGCTGCGCCGCGACGGGCGCGTCTCGGTGGTTGATCCGACACGCGAACTCGTCCATCGTCCGCGGTTTCGACGCGCCCTGGCCACTGGATTGGGAGCTGTCCTCGCATTGGTGGTCGGATCGTCCCTGACCTCGCACCACGCGCACACGATCGAAGGACGTCTCTTCCTCTACACACCCGCCGCCGCCTTCTTGATCTTGGTCGTTGCCTGCGCACGTTCGAGCGCGTCGGAACTCGACGATCTCGCCAGACGGCGAGGCGGTCAGACAGCAGGCGTCGCCATGCGCATGCTCGTCACCGGCTTTGGCTATCTCGTTGCACTCGTCGGCACGTTGTCCATGCTCTCTGTTCCGGTCGGCCACTTCCTGCTGGGTGGGGCGATCGCGGGCGTCGTCCTGGGGATTGCTGCGCAACAGAGCTTGGGCAATGTCTTCGCCGGCTTCGTGCTGATCTTGGTCCGGCCGGTCTCCGTCGGCGGGCACATTCGAGTCCGCTCAGGAGCTCTCGGCGGCGAGTTCTACGGAACGGTCACGTCCATGAACCTGACGTATGTCTCGGTCCTCACGAAAGAGGGACTCCTCCAGGTGCCCAATTCTTCTTTCTTGTCGGCAGCCGTCGGGCCCTGGCCGACACCCGAACACGCTGACGACTCAGAGCGGCTGGTCACGGTCAGAGCCGGCCGTGTCGAGGACGTTCCGCCACGCTCGGAGAATCCCGACAGGGCCGGTCAAAGCTCGTAAGTTTCGCCGCGCACGCGGTGGATGGTGAAGAAGGCGACGACGGCGCCGGCCAGAATGAGGCAGCCCGAGATCAGCAGCGCTTCGTGCAGTCCCGAGCCGAACGCGTCGTATGCGGCTTTGATGACCTTCTTCGCTATCTCAGCCACCGTCGCGTTCTTGGAGTGTTCGGCGCTGCTGGCGGCACCCCCGGAAGCACCGCCGGTCTGGATCGCATGCTCCACCAAGCTTTGGAAGTTGGGCGGGATCCCGATCTCTTTCAGGCGCGCCGCCAGGTCCCCGGTCAGCTTTGCGTTGACGATGGACCCGAGGATGGCGACGCCGAATACGGCACCCATCTCGCGGCTTGTGTTCGTCGCGGATGCCGCCATACCCGAACGCTCGGGCCGGACCACCGTCAAGGGAACCGAGGTGACCGGCACGAGCAACATGCCGATGCCCACTCCAGCGATGGGCAGGACCCAGCCCAGTGTCGCGAAGCCGATCGTGGGGTCCAAGACCGCGTTCGCGATCAGGATGCCGCCGCCCGCCAGAAGACATCCGATCGTCATGGGCCAGCGCGCACCGATGCGCGCCACGAGCGGGCCGGTGAGCGCGGAGACGATGATGAGCGCGGCCGCCATGGGCAAGAAGTCGATGGCCGTCTGATACGCGGACGCGTTGGCAACAACCTGGAGGTACAACGCGGTGAAGAAGAAGATGGAGAAGGTCCCGAAGTAGGCGGCGAACGCGACGAAGTTCGACCCGGCGAACGGTGGTTTGCGGAACAGTGAGAGATCGAGCATCGGCGACTTGACCCGTCGCTCGGTCATCACGAATGCGATGCCGGAGAGACCGCACACGACGAAGAGAGCCACGATCCAGTTCGCTGTGTAGCCAGACTCCTCGCCCTGGATCACGGCAAAGGACAAGCAAGCCAAGAAGGAGGCCCCGAACAGGAACCCCAACGTGTCGAAATGTTGGCCCTGGCGGTCCGACGACTCGGGCACCGCTATCGCGGCCATCACGAACGCAACGACGCCAAAGCCGAGGTTGAACCAGAAAATCGCTCTCCAGCTCGAGAACCCCACCAGCGCACCGCCGATCACGGGGCCGAGCGCCAATGCGAGTCCCGAAACGGCGGCCCAGACGCCCAAGGCATCGGCTCGCGTCTTGCGGTCCGGATACACGTGTCGGATGATCGAAAGCGTCCCGGGCTCGCTGGCCGCGGCGCCGATGCCCATGATCACCCGCGCCGCGATCAACCAGTCGACGTTGCCGGCAAGCGCTCCGATGACCGATCCGATGCTGAAGATGGCAACGCCGGCGAGCATGATCCGCTTGCGGCCCAGGAAATCGCCCAACATCCCGGCAGCGAGCATGAAGGCTGCGAAGGTCAGGGCATAGCCGTTGACGACCCATTGCAGCGACGTGACTCCCGCGTGCAGGTCACTCTGGACGTTGGCCAGACCGACGCTGACGATGGTGTTGTCCAGGAAGGTGAGGAACAGCACCGCACACAACGTCGAGAGCGCGAGCATCTGGGCCCACGAGCCGAGGCCGCCCTTCTTGATGTCGAAGCCCTCGGGCGCCCCGTCGGACCCGTTGCCGGCGCCAAGGGACGAACTCGTGGGCCCTTCGACGACGCCGGGCGGGTTCGCAGCACCACTTCGCAGAGGCATTCGTGTTTTGCCTACCCATTGGCCGGGTACTGCAACCGTCGACGGGGTGCGGCCCAGTTGACCTGGCGCTGGGTCTTCAGCTGAGTCATCTTGGGCCCAGCACCCCTCGGATTGGTCGTACCAGGCGTGGAGGCGACGATGCCCGAGGTTCAGCGGCCGCGTGCCACCACGGGGGACCCGGCCCGTGACCTCGCGCCGTTCTTCGAGCGCGTCGACTATCCCTATTACCTTCTGACGGTTCGCGTGCCCGACGAAGAGATGAGCGGGTGCCTGGCCGGCTTCGTCACCCAGTGCAGTATCGACCCGCCCAACTTCCTGGCGTGCATCTCGCGACTGAACCACACGCTTGGGGTGGCGATGCGCGCTTCTGCCATGGGCCTGCACCTCCTGGGTGAGGACCAGTTGGAGGTTGCCCGGCTGTTCGGGGAAGAGACCGGCGACGTCGTCGACAAATTCGCCGACGTCGACTGGCGGATCGGGCCGACCGGTGCCCCGCTACTGGCTGATGTGGCGGTGGCGCTCGAGGGAACGATCCTCGACCACTTCTCGGTGGGCGACCACGAGGCCTTCCTCGTACGCGCCCTGCGCGCCGTGGCAGGCCCCGGCCGCGGGCTGCTGACGGACCGCACGAGCCCACCGCTGCATCCAGGTCATCCCGCCGAGTCGTAGGCGTTCAACCGCTGCGCTCGACCGGCCGCGAGGAGCTCGACCACCGCTCCGCAATGGTCCGGGGGCCGTAGAGGTCGTGTGCTCCTGCGTCGCGGCAACGCTCACGTCGCCTGCGCCTCCGCCACCAACTCGTCCAGCCGGCTGTAGGAGTCGAGGATCCCTTGCTCCATGCCGCTCGCGACGTGCATGTCGCGGGCCTCGACGGAGTCATGCACCATCGTCGCCACCAGCATCGTGCCCCCCTCGACGGGTTCGCACACCATGGTCTCGGTTGCGACGTGGTCGGGCGCACCCTCGTAGATGAAGGTGCCGACCCGCTTCCGAGGAGGGTCCAGCTCGAGGAAATCACCGTGGAAGCCGAACTCGGTGCCGTCGGGGGCACGATGGACGATGTGCCAGCGACCTCCGACGCGCAGGTCGGCCTCGCACACGGTGATCTCGAGGGAGCGGGGCCCGAACCAGCGACGCACATACTCGGGGTCGGTCATCGCTCGGTATACGAGTTCGGGCGGCGCCTTGAAGAACCGGCGGGTGTGGATGACGGGCTCCCCCGGCGGAGTGATGATCTCGGTCTCAGTGTCAGTCATGCTCACCTTGCTTCTCCTTTTGTTTTGTTCTGCTTCTGCTTCTGCTTCTGCTTCTTCGATTGGTCGATTTCGTGCGCGCTCTGAAGGTCCTCGAGCAGCTCGTCCAGCCGCTCGAAGCTCTCCTCCCAGAATTCGCGGTACGAGCCGACCCAGTCCGAAAGCTGCTTGAGCCGGACCGGCTCGAGACGGCAGAGGCGCTGGCGGGCCCGACGGTGCCGAGAAATCAGACCCGCGTCCTCGAGCACGTTGAGGTGTTTCGTGACAGCGGGCTGGCTCATCGGGAACGGAGCCGCCACTTCCAGTACGCCGGCCTCGCCCTCCGCCAGGCGGGCCAGGATCGCCCGTCGCGTGGGATCGGACAGCGCACCGAAGGCCTGGTCGAGCTCTCTTTCGGTGAGGTCTGGCGTCGCCAACGGTGACATAACCATATGGTTATGAATTACTCCGCCGCTGTCAACCCCCGCGCGGACGTACCCACCCGGTCTCAGGTGGGTACGTCAGAGTCCTCGAGTTTCCGGGCGGCTTTGCCGCGGCCGAAGGGCTTAGCCGCTTGGCGCCGCGTCCGGGTCGTCCATGAAGGCAAACGGCTGGGTCAGGCTGATCAGGTTCCCCGAGTCGTCGCGCATCATGGCCTCGATGCCGTAGGGACGTTCGGCCGGTTCGGACAGGAACGTCACACCTTTGGCCGCGAGCTCCTTGTAGGTCTGGTGGCAGTCGTCAGTGGTCATCACGCCAGGACCCATGCCGCCGCTCGCTACCAGCGCGCGCAGCTGCTCCGCCTGTTCTGGCGTACGGCCCATGTCGCAGGAGGCGAGCACGAGCTGGAGGTCGGGCTGCTCCTTGGGCGAGACGGTGAGCCACCGGAAGCCCTGGCCCGTCCCTTCGAACTCCTCGCCCATGGAGATGTCGAAGCGAGCCTCGAAGCCGAGCTTCTCCGTGTAAAAAGCCTTCGCCGAGTCCTGGTCGAGGACGAAGATGTTCGTGTGTGACATCTGGCGGATCATGGTTGCGGCGCTCCCTTCAATGCGGTGCGGTCGTTGCGCTAAGGCTAAGACAGCGTCCCCACCGTTCGCTTCTCCGTGCTTGCTCTCTTTCGCACCAACCAGTCACGCCGGCGGGGACGCTGGTCCTGGTCGGGGCCGCGACCACTGCATCATGAAGCATCCCGGGATCGGAGGAGGGCCGCCACGGGCGGCCGCCGCCCGCTGGAACGCGCTGGGCGACAGGCCCACGAGTTCCGAGAAGCGCGAGCTGAACGAGCCGAGACTCGAGAAGCCGACCACCATGCACACCTCGGTCACGGTCAGATTGGCGGACCGCAACAGGTCCTTGGCTCGTTCCACTCGCCGGCGCGTGAGGTAGTTGGCGGGCGTCTCGCCGTACGCAGTCTTGAATGCACGTGCGAAGTGGAACTTCGAGAACCCGACGTGCTCGGCCATCTGGTCCAGATCGAGCGGTTCGGCGAAGCGCCGATCCATCATGTCCCTGGCGGCCCGCAACGAGGAGATCCGCTCCGCAGTGCGCACGGAGCGCACGGTAGCGCCTCGGTGCGCGAGAAGACGCACCGAGGCGACCGTGGCGCCATGTGGAACGACGATCAGGCGTGGGCCGCCCAGAAGTCACGCAGCAGGGGGACGAGGTCCGCCGCCCGCTCGTCGGGCCAGAACAACATGGCGTCGGGCACCAGGGTGACCCGTTCGATCGACGGCAGGAGCTCGCGCATCCGATCGACCCACGACGGCGGGAAAAAGATGTCGGCGGTGCCCCAGGCGAGTTGGACGGGTGCTTGCAGCGCCGCCAGCAGCGGCGCGACCGCCACCAACTCCTCGGCTTTCGGCGCGACGAGAAAGCGCTCGAGCCCCTGGCCGCCGTCGGCCGCGAACGGACCGGTATAGCTCGCGAGCAGTTCGTCGCTCAACTGCCGCGCGGTGGCGTAGCCCATTCCGAAGCCGGCTTCCGACCGCGCCAACGAAGAGTCGCTCGCCATCGCGGCGACGACCGGGCCGAGCTCCCCCGCCTCCGCCATGGCAACGAACGGCTCGAAGAGCTCGGGCGGGAAGTTGTCCTGGCAGTCGCAATTGGTGAGTGTCAGGGTGCGGATCCGCCCCGGATAGCGGGCGGCGAAGACCTGTGCCACGGCGCCACCGGTGTCGTTCGCAACTACGTCGACCTGGTCGAGGCCGAGGTGTGCGCAGAGCTCGTCGAGCCGGGCCGCGTGCCCGTGCAAGGTCAGGTCGGCGCCGGAGGCGCCTTCGACCGGAATCGGTGTCCTGCCGTGGCCGGACAGATCAGGCGCGATGCAGCGGCGGACATCGGCCACGTCCCAGATGACGTTGCGCCACAGGTCGGCGTTGACGAGCACGCCGTGCACGAAGAGGGCCACGGGCGCCTCCGGCGCGCCGTGGTCGACGTAGGCGACGAGGCCGCCGGCGAGCTCGGCCGTCTGGCGGGGCAGGACGGTCGCGGCGGTGGCCGTTTGATTCGGGTTCTCGGTTTTGGTGGTGGGGGTCATGCCGGCAGTCTACATACCAACTGTCTGTTTGTAAAGAGCGGTTAGGATTCCACGGTGCCCACGCAGGCAGAACGCACCGAGGCCACCCGCGGCCGGCTCATCTCGACCGCACGCCGCCTCTTCGGCGAGAAAGGGTTCGCCGCCACCTCGACCGAGCAGATCCTGAGCGAGGCCGAGGTCAGTCGCGGCGCGCTCTACCACCACTTCTCGAGCAAGACGGACCTCTTCCGGGCGACCTTCGAGGCGGTCGAGGAAGAGCTGACGGCCAAGCTCCTCGAGACGGCAACGGCCGGCGGCGAGACCGACCCGATCAAGATCCTGGAGCTCGGTTTCAACGCATTCCTCGACCAGTGCCTCAACCCCGAGGTGCAGCGCATCGTCATGCTGGACGCGCCCACGGTGCTCGGGTGGGACACCTGGCACGAGCTCGACGAGCGCTACGCCTTCGGCACCATCAAGGCGGTGCTCGCGGTCGCCGCCGACTCGGGCCGGATCGAAGCCGAGGCGGTCGACTCCCTCACCCATCTCCTCGTCGGTGCGGTCATGCAGGCGGGGATGGTGGTGGCGCGGGCCGACGATCCCGCCGCGGCGAAGCAGTTGCTCGGGGAATCGTTCGCGTTGCTGGTCTCGACGCTCTAGCGGGAGGGTCGCTTACTCCGTTCGCAGCAACAGGGCCGCCGGGTCCGGGCGATCCACCACCACTTCGCCACAACGGGGCGCTCGACGCGCCTGTTCCGGACCTCTTCCGTCAGTTCCCGGATTCGAAGGCCTGCCGGCGTGCGTTCGCCATGCGGTGCACGCCCTCGTGGTCGAAGATGGCGAACTCCCCGTGGGCCTCGACGGTCACGATGCCGCCCTGCACGATCCTGCCCTCGGAGTGGATCCGCCTGCCCTCGACCTCGGTGACCCAGCCCTCGAACACCGCTTCCTCGTCGCACAGCGTCGGACGCTTGTAGCGCACCCCGAGGCGCACGGTCGGGCCCGTGTGGCCGGCGATCGCATTCGCCGCCGTCAAGACGATGTCGAACACCGCCACGAGGATCGCGCCGTGCACGCAGCCGGGCGCTCCCTCGTACGCAACGTCGAACGCAGCGCGACCCCGGGCCACCGGCGGGTCGAACTCGAGGGCGACCGGCAGGGCCAGCGGATTGAACGGTCCGACGATGGGGTCATAGGGCATGGCTCCACCAAGCGGCACGTCTTTGGGCGGACCGTCGGGCTCGGGAGCCATGAAGCGCGGGATCGGGACTTCGGGCGCGTGCTGCTCGAGCTCGTCCGCCACGGCGGCCAACTGCGCCGTCAGCCGGTGCGTCTCCTCGGCAGAAGGAGCCGTACTGACCGACAGGCGGATCAAGCGACGCAGGACCTCGCTCATCTGCCGGGCCTCGGGCTCGCGTCCACGCAGGCCGGGGTGATGCTGGAACGAACTCGAGGACGCGGGCTCTGGCTTCAGCACGGCCCGGAACAGTACTGCCGACGCCTTGCGTTCCGACATTCCGCGGATCGTGCGCAGGTGCGCCCGACCGTTCTCCGGCGCGCGCTCATAACATGGCCCGGTGACTCCCGAGCATTCAGTCCAGTTCACCTCCGGCTCCCCGGAGACCGTGCTCGACCCGCTCGCACCGGAGCTGGCCGCCGCTCTCGACGCGGCCCGGTCCCTCCCTCCGGACCGTCGTCGGGAAGCGGTGGCGGCCGTCGCCACCCGCGACCCGCGTTGCCTGCAGGCGTGGGCCGACCTGGCGGACCTCGCCAGCAACCCGATCGAGCAATACGCCTACGCGCGCGTGGGCTACCACCGCGGCCTCGACTCCCTGCGTGCCGCGGGGTGGCGTGGGTCGGGCCCCGTGCGGTGGCGCCACGAGTCCAACCGCGGCTTTCTCCGATCGCTCAACAGCCTGCAGCTGGCAGCCGCGGCCATCGGCGAGGTCGACGAAGAGCAGCGATGCGCGCTGTTCCTCCGCCAGCTGGACCCCGAGTGGGGCAGCCACCAGGCATAGCGCGACGACCCCGCGGCGTCGGGCTCCGGCGGATCTACGAGGCCTCGTTCGGTTGAGCGCCACCCAGGGCGCAGACGACCTAGTTGTGATGCCAGATGTCGCTGAAGGCGTCGCCGCTCGAGCTGAGCGCACTGGGCTGGGCCCTGACCACGCCGGCGGTCGTCGTCATCGTGATGTCGTGCGGGCCGCTGTTGGTGGTGAAGGACGACACCGGTTGGAGGGCACCGCCCGTCGAAGCCTGGGCACTGGAGAAGTTGACGGTGCCAAAGTTCGCAAGCTGGGCGTTGTGGCAGAAGATCAACAAACAGATGCTGGGAGCTTCGGCGACCCACTCTGCCGAACTGTTTGCGTCGCTGCCGGTCTGCGTCGTCGAGAAGGTCCATCCGGCGCTGCTCGTCATGGCCAACGTGTAGCTGGTCCCTGACCGGGTGACCGAGGCGGTCAGCGTGTCGCCCGGCTTCACCGGGAACTGCGTCGTCGAGATGTCGACCGACGCCGCCGGGTACATCTCGTACCACGCGTAGTAGGAGGGCTTGTTCACGTTGGTGCAGTCCGAATCGGTCCCGAGTTGCTCCACCGACTTGCTGTTGTAACCGTCGAGGCCGACCCAGAAGGCGGCGTACGAGTGTCCGCTCGTGGTGCAGGATGCCGTCGGCGCGACCCAGGTACCGGTCACCTCGGTGAACTGGCTCGGTGACTCGACCGCGTAGCCCGACCAGTTCGTCGATTTCACGTTGTTGTGTTCGATGCCCAAGATGTTGATCGGGCCGTGAAACACCTCCGGAACGGCCGCCGAGGCGGTACCCGCGACCGACGAGAAGAGAAACAACATCGGGAAGACCGCGCACAGCGACAGAAAACGCTTCATCGAACCCACCACTCCTCCGCTAGGAATCAGACCGCCTGGTGATACCCAAACGGTGGTGGCCGTAAGCCCCGTTTCCCAGGAATTTCTTTCCAACCGCCGTTCGGAGGCAGGATGAGGAGACACGGCGATGGCGCCGGCCATGGCCGGGGTGGCGGGCCTCGAAACCTCACGGGGGTAGGGAAATCCGCCGCAGCACCCCTGGGAATCCGCGTACGTAGTTAGAGGTTCTAACTGTATGATGGTCGAAATGTCCGTTACGACTCCCCCCTCGACCGACGCGGCCCCGGGCCGGAAAACCCCCGCCGACCAGGCCGGCGAACCCGCCGCCGGAGCGCCGACCCGCGTGCTGGGCTCCTACGGCCGCGTCGCCGCCTGGTTGTCGAAGCGCGTCGAGGTGGCGCTCGGCACCGTCGACCTGACCCTCCCCCAGTTCCGGGTGCTCGGGATCCTCGCCGAGGGCTCCTCGGCCGCGTCCGGCCTGGCTGACCGCCTGGCCGTCCGGCGCCCGTCCATCACCGCCTTGATCGACGGGCTCGTCGCCCGGGGCCTGGTCGACCGGCGCCAGGAGGAGGACGACCGGCGCAAGGTCGCACTCCGCCTGACCAAGGACGGTGAGCGGATCCTCGTGGAGGCGGACCGGGCCGTCGACGACTACCTCGCCTCCCTCGCCGGCTTCCTGCCCACCAAGGAAGAGGCCATGGCGTTGCGCTCGCTCGAGCTGTGGGGGCGGGCGATGGTGGCATCGCGCGGGGTGCCGAAAGGGTCCGGGGGCGACGCCGGGAAGGCTGCGAAGTGAGCAAGACCGAGGACCGCCTCGAAGAGTCCCGCACACCGGCCCCGGCCGCCGGGAACGGCCGGGTGGCCACTGACGGCGCCGTGACCACGGCCGAGAAGACGCTGCCCCTGGCGGCGTATGTCCCGACCGGAGCGGTGAGCCGCTACGAGAAGCCCAAGGCGTCTGTCGACCCCGACGAGTCCAAGTCGTGGATCAAGCGCGCCGCGCCGATCGTCATGGCGCACAAGAAGCAGTGGTTTGCGGCGGTGTTCTTCGCGTTCGCCGGCCTCATGATCCAGGTGTGGATCCCGCTGCTGTTGCAGAACGGCATCGGCGACGCGCTCGTCAAGAACACGGCAGGGCTGCGGAACTACGTGATACTGATCGCCGTCCTCGGCTTGTTCACCGCCGCGTTCGGCTACATCTCGCGCTCGAACCTCTTCAAGGTGGCGTACGCAATCGAGTTCGACCTGCGCAACCTTCTCTACGAGCACTTTTCCCGCATGTCGTTCCCGTTCTACGACCGCGTCCAGTCGGGACAGCTGATCTCGCGAGCGAACTCGGACATCCGCTCCGTGCAGATGTACCTGACCTTCGCCCCGATGATCCTCGTCCAGTGTTCGCTCGCCGTCGTTGCCTTCTGCTTCATGCTCTCCATCAGCGTGCCGCTGGCGTTCGTGGCCATGGTGTCGATGCCCTTCATCTACGTCGTGGGCATCCGCATGCGGCGCAAGCTCTTCCCGGTGTCATGGATCATCCAGGCGCGACTCGCCGAGGTGGCGACCGTGGTCGACGAAAACGTGAACGGCGTCCGGGTGGTTCGCTCCTTCGCGGCGGAGCAGCAGCAGCTCCGCCAGCTGGGGACGGCGGCCGACCGCGTGCAGTGGGCCTACATCAAGGACGCCGACCTGCGGGCACGCTTCGCGCCGCTCGTGCAGAACCTGTCGCAAGTGGGCCTGGCCCTGGTGCTGTTGGTGGGCGGCTGGATGATCATCCACGACCACCTGCCGGTGCAGACCATCATCTCGTTCAACCTGTGGCTGGTGATGATGCAGGCGCCGTTCATGATGCTCGGGATGCTCATCATGATGGGCCAGCGCGCCTCTGCCTCGGCCGCTCGCATCTACGAGATCCTCGACGAGAAGCCGACGATCGTCGACCGGCCCGGCGCGGTCGAGTTGGTGGAGAGCGAGGGGGACGTCGTCTTCGACGACGTGACGTTCGCCTACGCCGAGGACAGCCTGATGTCCAAGTCCGACGACGAGGACGGGGCCGGGCGGCGTGACGTGCTGCGCCACCTCAACCTGCATCTCCGGCCGGGCGAGACCGTCGCCATGGTCGGACGCACCGGCAGCGGCAAGTCGTCGCTGGCCCGGCTCCTCCCCCGCTTCTACGACGTCACCGGCGGCGCCGTGCGCGTCGACGGCCACGACGTGCGCGACCTGACGCTCACCAGCCTGCGGGCGAACATCGGCATGGTCCTGGACGAGCCGTTCCTGTTCTCCGTCTCCATCCGCGACAACATCACCTACGGGAGGCCGGACGCCTCCGAGGAGGAGGTGCGCTCCGCAGCCGAGGCGGCCGGCGCAGCCGGCTTCATCGGACGCCTGCCCGAGGGTTACGACACCGTGGTGGGCGAACGGGGCTACACGCTGTCGGGCGGCCAGCGCCAGCGCATCGCGATCGCGCGGGCGCTGTTGGTGAACCCACCCATCCTGATCCTCGACGACGCCACCAGCGCCATCGACGTCAAGGTCGAGCAGCGCATCCACTCCGCACTGCGCGTCCTGATGGAGGGGCGAACCACGTTGATCATCGCCCACCGGCTCTCCACCATCAGCCTGTCCGACCGGGTTGTCCTGCTCGATGGCGGCCGCATCGTGGCGGACGGGACGCACGCCGAGCTCCTGGCGAGCACGCCGCTCTACTCGGAGGTGCTGGCGCAGGCGGCGAGCGAGGAGGAGAAG
>DATAYX010000032.1:0-4134 GCA_036272355.1 Acidimicrobiales bacterium | reverse complement strand
GCCCGACGCCGGCTCCGACGTGTCCTCGCTGAAGTCGCGTGCCGTCTACGACGAGGCAAAGGACGAGTGGGTGCTCAACGGCACCAAGACCTGGATCACGAACGGCGGCATCGCGAACACGCACGTGTTGGTGCTCTCCGTGGACCCGGCGCTCGGGTCGCGTGGGCAGGCGAGCTTCGTCGTGCCGGAGGGGACGAAGGGGATCTCCCAGGGGCAGAAGTTCAAGAAGATGGGTATCCGGGCGTCGCACACCGCCGAGGTCATCCTCGACGACTGCCGGGTGCCCGGCCGGTGCCTGCTCGGGGGCAAGGAGAAGCTCGACGAGCGCCTGGCCCGCGCCAAGGAGGGGAAGAGGACCTCGACGCAGGCGGCGATGGCGACGTTCGAGGCGTCCCGCCCCATCGTCGGGGCGCAGGCGGTCGGGATCGCCCGTGCGGCCTACGAGTACGCGCTGGACTACGCCAAGGAGCGCAAGCAGTTCGGCCGGGCCATCATCGAGAACCAGGCCATCGCGTTCAAGCTGGCGGACATGAAGATGCACACAGACGCCTCCCGTCTGCTCGTGCATCGTGCAGCGAACATGGCGTCGACCGGCAAGAAGTTCGAGAACGGCGAGGGCTCGATGTCGAAGCTCTACGCCGGCGAGAACGCGGTCTGGGTGACCGAGCAGGCGATCCAGATCCTCGGTGGCTACGGCTACGTCCGGGAGAACCCCGTTGAGCAGTGGCACCGCGACTCGAAGATCTACACGATCTTCGAGGGGACGAGCGAGGTGCAGCGGCTCGTGATCAGCCGGGCGATCTCGGGGATCCACATCAACTGAGCGGCCGCCGGGCCGGGTCCGGTCCCGCTCGCATCGCACGGACCGGCTTCACGCAGCCCGGGCTTTCGGGTCTTTTCGCATCCTGACGTCGACGCCGCTGTGGTGGTTGCGCGGCTCCCTGTCATCATCCGGCCTCACGCAGCGGATTCGGTCCACTGTTCTCTCTCCGCGCGACACCGCATATCTGCCCGCCAGAGGGGTAAAGCAGAGATGGACCCCGAGGAGGCCCCAGTGACCGGAACGCAAAGAATGAGCGCCGAGACGGCTGGCACGGTGCGCTCCGCCCCCGGTGGACGCCGGCGGGCTGAGCAGGTCGCCCTGCTCACCCTCGCGATGATTGCGGGCGTCATCGGATTCGTGCTCGTCGTCTTCTGGGGCATCGCGCTGATCCTGATGGGAATCTTGTGGGGGATGATGGCCATGGAGCGGCAGCGCTACGCCGAGCCCGACAGAGGCGTGTTGGGCGAAGTCGTCGACGTGGTCGTCGACGCGGCGAAGGATCTCGCACACAGCGGGTCGCGTCACGATGCGCCGGCATCGGAGGATCCACCTCGACGCGTTGCGTCCTCGTCGGAGGCCCCGCCTCGACGGGTTGCGTCTTCGTCGGAGGCCCCGCCTCGACGCGTTGCGTCCTCGTCGCAGAGCCCGCTTCGCCAGGACTCGTCCGCGCCTGCGCCTGCCTCGCATGACCCGCTTCGACAGGATGCAGCGTACGACCCGCCGCGACCCTGACCCGCTGACAATCGACGGCGCAGTGCAGCAGTAGGTTGGCCCCCCTTCGGGCCCGGGCATCCTGTGCGCAAGGCAGAGGTTCCGATGGGATCGCCGAGCTAGCCTCAGCGGCGCGGAACAGCGTGCGAAGGTCAGAGCCTGCGGTGCCGAATGCTCTGCGGCGCACCGGCGGAATCGGTCGCCCTGGCGCGCCGTCGGGGCTCCCAGGTTGCGCATCGGCCTTTCTTTCGGGGCACTCGCGCTGCTGGCGGGGGCCTTGGCTGCGTGCAGTTCCTCCTCGACGAACTCGGACGCTCAACGGGCGAAGGCGACCGCGTGTGACGCCACCACGGTGGCGCAGAGCGCGCTGGTGTCGGTGGTCACGATCACGGCCACGAAAGGGCCGAGCGGTTCCACCGGGTCCGGCTCGATCTTCCGCGACGACGGTTTCATTCTCACCAACAACCATGTGGTGTCGACGGCGGTCGACGGAGGGACCGTGCAAGTCCTCCTGAGCGACGGGGCATCGTATGCAGCGACGATCACGGGCCGCGATCCGCAGACCGACCTGGCCGTCATCAAGATCACGGCACCGAGCCCGCTCCGTGCGATCCCGCTCGGCTCGTCGGTCTCGCTCACTCTCGGTCAGCCCGTCGTGGCGCTGGGCGCACCCCTCGGCCTCTCCAACACGGTGACGACCGGCATCGTCAGCGGACTGGACAGGACGATCCAGGTCCCGGCGGACAACGGCCAGCAGGCCACACTTCTGGCGGCCATCCAAACGGACGCCGCCGTCAATCCCGGCAACAGCGGCGGAGCGCTGACGAATTGCTCGGGTCAGCTCATCGGCATCCCGACCGCGAACGCCACGGTGACGACCGCGACCGGCCAGACGAGTACGGGTAATGTCGGCATCAGCTTCGCCATCCCCGTCGATCTGGCGAAAGCGGTGGCCGACGAGATCATCTCGACGGGAAAGGTCACGCACTCTTCCGTCGGTCTCCAAGTGTCGACGGTGCCGCCGTCCGGATCCGGTACGCGCGGAGGGCTGTACGTGAACGCTGTCGTGCCCGGTGGCCCGGCCGCCATGGCGGGGATCCAACAAGGCGATGTGATCACGGAGGTGGACGGTCAGCCTGCGACCAGCCCGACGCAGCTGGCGCTGCTCACCCTGAAGAAGAAGCCGGGCGAGACCGTCACCATCGCCTATGACCGGGCCGGGAAGTCCGCCGAGGCCACGCTCACGCTCGGCACCGCCACCTGATCGTCCGTGTCAGGCCTCACTCTCGACTCTGGGACGAGGCTGAGGCAACCGCGGCTGCGCCTCCGGGGCCGTTGCTCCGATCGTGACCGCCTCTGCGCTCACGATCGGAATAGCATGCGCAGCACTTGGCGACGACGCCGCGCGAGTGGGCGTGGGACGGGGGATGGGCATGGAACGGAGCAAGGTTCGGTTCTCTTCGGGCGCGACCGCGGTCGGGGTGTCGCTGCTCTCTGCGCTCGGAGCGCTGGCGGCGTCGTCCGCGGGCGCGGCGCAGTCGAAGGGTCCGGTGTCGGGGCTGATCGCGGTCGAGGGCCCGATGACCGGCGCGCAGGCGTCGACGGGCGTCGACATGGCCAACGGCGCGCAGCTCGCGGTCGATCAGATCAATGCTGCCGGTGGCGTCAAAGGCGTACAGCTCAAGCTGTTGAAGCTCGACGACAAGGCCACCGCCGCCGGCGGCGTCGCCGCCGAGCGCAAGGCGGTTGCCGCGCACGCTTTCGCCGTAGTGGGCCCGTTCAACTCTTCCGTGGGCGTGGCGAACCTGAAGCTGTACAAGAAGGCCAGCCTCCCGATCGTCCGCCTGACCTCCAGCGTCAAGACCGAGGGCTTCGGCGCGACGACCCAGCCGATGGACTCCCAGGTGGCGCCGATCGAGATCAACGCGATCACCGAGGTGCTGCACGCCACGCGCCCGGCGATCATCTACGACACTTCGACGTACACGTCGGGCATCGCCAAGCAGGTGAAGGCGGGTCTCGCCAAGGCCGGCGACCCCGCGGTGGCCATGGTGTCGGTGACGAGCACGCAGACGGACTACTCCGCCGCCTTGAACAAGGTGGCGGCGTCGCACCCTGGTCTGCTCTACATCTCCGCTTACGGCGCCGAAGCCGGCGCAATCGCCAAGGCCGCTTCGACCGCCAACACGGGCAAGTGTTTCGTCGACCTCGCCGCCCAGGGCCCGGACTTCGTGACGGCGGCCACGCAGCCGGTGGCGTCCGGGTGCCTGTCGAGCGGGGTGCCCAGCGCGCAGCAGTTCGCCGGCGCGAGCCAGTACGTCACCAACTACCAGTCGATGTTCAACACGAGCCCCGGGACGTGGGGGACCTTCACCTACGACTCGGTCGAGATCCTGGCCGCCGCCATCAAGCAAGCGGGCTGGCACCAGAAGCCGGTCGGGAGCGCCGTCGTGCGCATCCGCAACTACCAGGGCATCACCGGGCCGATCACCATCGCGCCCTCCACGGGCAACCGGGTGCAGAGCACGGTCGTGATCCTCGACGTGAACAGTGCCGGCAGCTACGTGATCGACCCGCAATGGGCGGCGGCCACCGGGTTC
>DATAYX010000031.1:0-3063 GCA_036272355.1 Acidimicrobiales bacterium | reverse complement strand
GACGACGCCGTTCCGCGTCCGGGCCGCACAAAATGCTCACGCTGCCGCCCTCGCCGCCGGCACCGTTGATCTTCCATCCGGACGCGCCGTGCCTGGTGGCGACGTCGATGACCGCCTGGGCCCGTGCGCTCACCAGTCCCGAGTGCAGACGGTGTTGCGCGTCGGTGTTCTCCTTCATGGCACGGCCCAGACCCTCGAGATCGCCGCCGAGCACGGCGTCGCGCGCCATCACGGCACACTCGCGCAGATCTTCGAGCTCTCGGGAGTCCCCGCCCGCGCGGACGAGGTGGGCGATCACGCGCTCGTGGACCTCCGACGATCGGTGGGCCCGGCCCAGGTGCACCAGGAGCAACCTCTGCTCGAGCTCGTTCCGAACCGGCATGGGCGACGTGACGGCAGTCCGTGCGGCTTGGGGATACGGATCGATCTCTATGAAGTTGATGTCGCCGAACGCGGCGCACAGCTGGTCCTGCACACCCGACTGGAGCCCGAGCCGTTCGACCTCGATGCGATGGGCGGCCTGGGCCACCTCGTCGGGAGTGCGGGGATGAGGCGTCAACGCATCGAGGGCGCCGATGAGCGCCACCGCGACCGCGGCCGACGTCCCCGTCGAGGACCCGGCCGGGACGGCCGAAACGACGCGGATCTCCAATGCCAGGTCCTCGGGGAGTTCGGTCTCGTCGATGACGGCCTCGAGCAGGGGGTGCCGACGCGGCGCCCGTCCGGGTTCGTAGCCGTAGCGTTCGCCGAAGTTCGCGACGTCGAGAGTGATGCGGTGCGGGGCCGCGCCGAAGGCGCGGACCTCCAGGCGGACCTCGACCCGGGGGGAGACCGCGATGTTGAAGACCTTCCCGCGGCCGGAGAACCACGTGTCCGTCCAGCCCCCCACGTCACAGACGCGGATTGGTGCGGAGGCCGTGACCACGTCCCCGAGAACGGGTCTCTCGCCCGGATCACGGGGGGCGGCGTGCAAATCTCGCCGCTGCCTAGTGCTGGTCGAAGAACTCGGTCAGGTGCCGGGCGACCGCCTCGACGTGCGTCATGATGCCGAGGTGCCCCGAGCCCGCGATCTCGCGGTAGGTGCAGCCGGGAATGCTGTCGGCCGCCTCGCGGGCGTACCGAGGCGGCGAGTCGGTGTCGTGCTCGAACGCGAGCACGAGGCAAGGGACGCGCATCTCGGGCCAGCGCTTCGTGCGGGACGGGTTGGTCGACCAGGCGAGCGCGGCTTCGTACTGACCGAGGCGACCGGGGTTGGGCCACACCGGCACGTCCTCCATGAACGACAGCCAGGTGCTGACCACCTCGGAGTCCTGGAGGTCGGGGGTCGGCAGGTACCGCAGCGTCTCGGTGGCGTAGAAGAGCGGTGGCAGGTCGAAGTCCCCGGCGGCCAGGTCGCGTTCGACCGTTGTGATCGCCACCTCCCAGGCTGTCGGCTTGTTCGCGCTGCCCATCAACGCAGCGGCACGCACCCGCTCAGGGTGGTCGAGCACGAGCGACTCGGCGATCCAGCCGCCCATGGAGTGGCCGGCGATGCGGACCGGGGCATCCGCGCCGAGATGGTCGAGTAAGCCGACGGTGTCGGCCGCCATCATCTCCACGCTGTAGGGGGCGGGCGGCGAGGAGGAGGGCGCGACGCCGCGGTTGTCGAAGGTGATGACGCGGTAGCCCCCAGCGACGAGCAACGGCACCAGTCCGAGGTGCCAGGCGACCGCCGGCTGGCCACAGCCGGCGATCAGGAGGAGCGGGTCGCCCTCCCCCGTCACCGCGTAGCTCAAGGTCGCGCCGTTGACGCTCACTTCAGGAATGGAGGACCTCCGACAACAACTTCGGCGCGACATTGCGCCCGGTGAGGACGACGACGGTCTCCCCGTTGCCCGGATCGGCGGTCACGACACCGCTCCGCAACGCGGCGACCCCCACCGCGCCTGCTCCCTCGACCACGAAGCCCATCTTGCTCGCGGCGAACGCCATGGCCGACCGGATGTCCGCCTCGCTCACCGTGAGCACCTGCACCCCGTGCGCCAAGGCGATGCCAACGGTGACCGCACCCGGCTCGAGGTTGCCGGCCAGGCCGTCGGCGACCGTAGGCTCCACGTTGATCGGCACGACGGCGCCGGCGGCGAGGGCGGTGCTCACAGAGGGTGACGCCTCCGACTCGACGCCGACGATGCGCACGTCCCGGCCCTCGAGCCCGAGGATCACGCCGGACAGCAGGCCGCCGCCACCGCAGGGCACGACGACGGTGCCCAGGTTGGGCACCTGCTCCACGAGCTCGCGCACCAGCGTCGCCTGACCGGCGATGACGTCGGGGTCGTTGTAGGGGGACACGTAACGGCTGCCCTCGCGAGCAGCGAGGTCCAGTGCATGCGTCTCCGCTTCCCGGTAGCCCTCCCCGTAGAGGACGAGCCGGACGTCGAATTGCTGGAGCGCCGACACCTTGGCCGCCGAGGCTCCGGTGGGCACCACGACCGTCACCTGTGCGCCGAGGTTCGACGCGGCGTAGGCGAGCCCGAGCCCGTGGTTGCCCGCCGAGGAGGCGACGACGGCGCGCCCGGGTTCCACCTCGTGCGTCGCCGCCACGGCCGCCAGGCCGCCGCGCACCTTGAACGACCCCGTCGGCTGGACAGTCTCGACCTTGACCGATACGGAGGGCCCGAGCTGCGGGGCGGCCACGATCGGCGTGACGGGCAGGTAGCGGCGTACCGCCTTCCATGCCGCCTCCAGGTGAGCGGGACCCGGCACCACGACGTCGCGCACCGAACCAGTCTGTCCCATGCGCGACTGGCATGCTGAACGCGTGCAACCGGGAACGATGCAGGCCGGAGAGGCCACCGTCCACGTGCACCGCGACGCCGGAGTGCTGGCGCGCGCGGCCGCAGACGAGGCCGCGGCGGTGTTGCGTGCCGCTGTGGCGGAGCGCGGCGTGGCCCATGCCATGTTCGCCACGGGAAACTCACAACTTGCGTTCATCGACGCGCTCGTCCACGAGACCGACGGCGTCCCGTGGTCCGACACCGTGGTCTTCCACATGGACGAGTACGTCGGCGTCGGGCCCGACCATCC
>DATAYX010000030.1:0-7836 GCA_036272355.1 Acidimicrobiales bacterium | reverse complement strand
CGGCGCCGAGGGCGCGGCCGGCGACAACGGCGAGAGCGCCGGCGACCTGCGCTACGAGGTCATGTACATGCTCGCCGCGCCCGACGACTCCATCGAGGGCTTCAAGGACGTCTGGGCCGGCATCGGCGACTCCATCGTCGTCGTCGGCGGCGACGGGATGTGGAACTGCCACATCCACACGAACGACGTCGGTGCCGCCATCGAGGCGGCGCTCATCATGGAGGGGCGCCCCTCGCGCATCCGCGTCACCGACCTCGAGGAGCAGGTCGAAGAGGAGCGCTGGGTCCGCGAGGGCGTCGGCGCCCCCGGCGCCGGCCCGAGCACCGAGGGCGTCGGCCCGCCGGCCACCACGAGCGTCGTCGCTGTCGTCTCGGGCGACGGCATCGGCCGCATCTTCCACTCGCTCGGTGTGCACCACCTCGTCGTCGGTGGCCAGACCATGAACCCCGCCACGGCCGACCTCGTCAAGGCGGTCGAGGCCGTGGCCTCGGACCAGGTCGTGATCCTGCCCAACAACAAGAACATCCGCCCCGTCGCCGAACAGGTGGATCAGCTGAGCGACAAGCGCGTCCAGGTCGTGGCGACGGGCTCGACCGTCGAAGGCTTCGCCGCGCTCCTCGCCTACGACCCCGCCGCCGACGTCGAGACCAACGCCGCCGCCATGACCGAGTCCGCGGCCCGCGTCGTCCCGGCCGAGGTCACCCGGGCCGTCCGCGACTCGACCACCGACGCCGGCGAGGTGCACGAGGGCGACTGGATCGGCATCTCCCGCGACGGCGTCGTCGCCGTGGCCGACAACGTCGTCGTCTGCACGCGCCTCCTGCTCAGCCGCCTGCTCGACGACACCCACGAATTGGTCACGCTCATCGAAGGCGAGGGCGCCCGCGTGGCGGACACGAGGCGGATCGAGGAATGGCTCTCCGAAGAGCACCCCGACGTCGCGCTCGAGGTGCACCAGGGCGGTCAGCCGCTTTACCCGTACCTGCTCGGGATTGAGTAGCGCCCGGACTCTGCGCGCTCTGCGCGAGATCGAGGTCACGCGGCTCCACGGCGTCTCGGAGCGGCGGACCAAGATGCTGGCCGAGCTCGGCATCGACAACGTCCTCGACCTCCTCACCACCTACCCGCGCCGCTACATCGACCGCACCCGCCAGGCCGACGTCTCCGACCTCGTCGTCGGCGACGAGGCGGCGGTGCTCGCGGCCGTCCAGTCGGCTTCGTCGCGCCGCTCGCGCCAGGGCCGGGCGATGGTCGAGCTGACCGTGCGCGACGACACCGGGCGGCTGCACATCGTCTTCTTCAACCAGCCGTGGCGGGCCAAGCAGCTCGAGTCCGGCACCGAGGCGATCTTCTTCGGCAAGGTCACCGAGTACCGCGGACGCCGGCAAATGGCCAACCCGGTCGTCGACGTCGTCGCCGGCGCCGCCCCGGGGCGCCGCACCCTCCGCGTCCTGCCCGTCTACCCGGCGTCGGCCAAGGTCGGGCTCACCAGCTGGGAGATCGGCTCCCTCGTCGAGGAGGCGCTCCAACGTGCCGGTGAGTTTGCCGACCCGGTGCCCGAGGAGGTGCGGGTGGCACTCGACCTGCAGGGGCGCACCGAGTCCTTCGATGCCATCCACCAGCCCGACTCGCTCGACATCATCGAGCCGGCTCGCCGCCGGCTCGTCTTCGACGAACTGTTCCGCCTCCAGCTGGCACTCGTCCTGCGCCGCCGCGCCTTCGAGGTCAACGCCCGCGCCCTGCGCCACGACGTCTCCCCCCGCGAGGTCACGGGCGGCGTCTCGGACACGCTCGTGGCTTGCTTCCTCGCCGGTCTGCCCTACGAGCTCACGACGGCGCAGCGCCGTGCTCTTGCCGTGATCGTCGCCGACATGGCGGGCCCCTTTCCCATGCACCGTCTGCTCCAAGGAGACGTCGGCTCCGGCAAGACCGTCGTCGCGCTCGCCGCGTTGCTCGCCGCCGCGCAAAGCGGGCACCAAGGCGCCCTCATGGTGCCGACCGAGGTGTTGGCGGAGCAGCACTTCACCGCGGTCCGCGCTCTGCTCGGCGACCTCGAGGGGGCAGGAGGCATGGCCGGCGGCCTCGTCCGCGTCGAGCTGCTGACGAGCAAGGTGAAGGGAAAGGCCCGCGCCGCCGTGCTCGAGGGCCTGGCGTCGGGCGCCATCGGTCTCGTCGTCGGCACCCACGCCCTGCTGACCGAGGAGGTCACGTTTCATTCCCTCGGCTGCGTCGTCATCGACGAGCAACACCGCTTCGGGGTCGAGCAGCGAGCGACCCTGCGGGACAAGGGCGCGGACGGCGACCCCGACCTGCTCGTGATGACGGCAACGCCGATCCCGCGTACCGCCGCCATGGTGATCTTCGGCGACCTCGACCTCACCACCCTCGACGAGCTGCCGCCCGGCCGCATCCCGATCACGACCGAGTGGCTGCCGGGCGAGGGAGCGGCCACCGAGGCATGGGACCGCGTGCGCGGCGAGGTCGGCCGGGGCCGCCGGGCTTTCGTCGTGTGCCCGCTCGTCGGCGAGTCGCCCCGGGTCGAGGCCAAGTCCGCCACCGAGGAGTACGAGCGCCTGGCCGCGCACGAGCTCTCGGGCCTGCGGGTCGGCCTCATGCACGGACAGATGGCGACCGCGGCCCGCGAGGAGGTCATGGAGCGCTTCCGGTCGGGAGAGGTGCAGGTCCTCGTCGCCACGACGGTCATCGAGGTCGGCGTCGACGTGCCCGAAGCGACCGTCATGGTTGTCGAGAGCGCCGATCGGTTCGGCATTGCTCAGCTCCACCAGCTGCGAGGCCGCGTCGGCCGCGGCCAGGACCCGAGCTGGTGCTACCTCCTCGGGGGCGCGGACGACAATGAGCGCCTCGCTGCGGTGGCCGGCTCGACGGACGGTTTCGCGCTCGCAGAGGCGGACCTGCGACTGCGCGGCGAGGGCACCCTCCTCGGCGCCCGGCAGAAGGGACAGAGCGACCTCCGACTGGCCTCGCTCAGCGACGAGCGTGACATCGCGTTGCTCGGCGAGGCCAAGAAAGCGGCAGAGGCCATCGTCGACGCCGACCCTCAACTCGCGGCGCACGAGGATCTCCAAGACGAGGTGGGCCTGCTGCTCAGCGAGGACGAAGGGGAGTACCTCTTCAAAAGTTGAGCGGCGGCGCCGCAAGAGGGTTGCGCTGGGGCTTGGTGGTGGTGCATACGACGAATTCCTGCCCGTTGGCCACAAATGCGGGCAGTGACCCGCTGCCCACACAGGACGGTCCGGGCAGTCCCTGCTGCCCGTTTTTTAGGAACGGGGCAGCAAATGGCCGTATGTACTCGGACAGTTCTCTCCCATGGAACTCAATCGAACAGTCGAACGTCGTCGGCTCGATCAACGGCTGACCGGGCTCCAAGAGGTCTTTGGCGCACCGCCCCCCATGGGGTGGGTGAGCGCCGTGCGACGGGCGCTCGGAATGTCGATCGTCGATCTCGCGACCCGGATGGGGCTCTCGGCGTCGCGAGTCAAGCAATTGGAACGAGCGGAGAGGGAGGGCTCGATCCGGTTGTCCCAGCTCCGTCGGCTCGCAGGCGCGCTCAACTGCGAGTTCCATTACGTCGTTCTTCCGAGGGAGTCTCTGGAGAAGATGGTGCGGCGGCAGGCTGGCATCAAGGCAGCAAAGCTGGCCCGCCGCGGTTCCGTTGATTGCCCGGACGAGGATCGAACGCTCGTCGTCGAGGCTCTGTCCGAAGAATTCGAGGCCTTGGTCCACGATCTGATCGACCGCCGCGGATTGTGGCGCTGAGTGTGCGAGTAACGACGTGACGGCCTTGGCGGAGCCGGTTTGCCGCGCTCAAGCCGGTCTCTCCGTCGCCGTAGGGTGGGCCGATGCGGGTCATCGGTGGCGCGAGCCGCGGGCGCCGGCTGGCGGCCAAACTGCCCAAGTCCGTGAGGCCGACCTCGGACCGGGTCCGGGAGTCGATCTTCGACATCCTCGGCTCCCAAGGCGGTGTCGAGGGTCTGTGCGTGCTCGACCTCTTCTGCGGCAGCGGTGCCCTCGGCGTCGAGGCGCTCTCCCGGGGCGCCACCGCGGCGACCTTCGTCGACCTCGATCCCGACGCCCTCGACGCCGTCCGGGAGAACCTCACGGCCGTTGGGCTGGACGACGCCGATACGAAGCTCGTGCGGGCCGCCCTACCCGGGTGGCTTCGCACGGGGAGCGGAAAGTGGAACCCGGGCACGGGCCACGCCTACGACCTTGCGCTGTGCGACCCGCCCTACGACTTCACGGACTGGCCGGCGCTCCTCGAAGCCCTCGACGCCGCCACGGTCGTCATGGAGTCCTCGTCGCCTGTCCCGCTGCCCGACACCTGGGTGGTCGCTAGAGAGCGACGCTACGGCGGTACGCTCATCACCGTGGCTCATCACCGTGGCGACGCAGGAGACACCGGAGAAGCCAGATGAAAATCGGCCTGTTCCCGGGCTCCTTCGACCCCTTCCACAACGGACACCTCGAGATCGTCGAACGGGCCTCCAAGCTCTTCGACAAGGTCGTGGTGGCCGCCGTGCGCAACCCGCAGAAGGGTGCCGCCCTCTTCGATCTCGAAGAGCGCCAGGAACTGCTCGTCGAGGCCACCGAGCATCTGCCGGGCGTCGAGATCGCTTCGATGTCGACGCTCACCGTCTGGGTCGCCCGTGACGTCGGCGCCGACGCCATCATCCGCGGCCTGCGGGCCGTCTCGGACTTCGAGGCCGAGATGCAGATGGCGCAGATGAACAACCACCTCTCCGGCGTCGAGACGATCTTCATTCCCACGAGCCCTGAGGTGTCCTTCATGGCCTCCAAGTTGGTGCGAGAGGTCTGGCGCTTCGGCGGGGACGTCTCGGCCTTCGTGCCCGAGCCGATCGCCAAGGCGTTGGCGGCGAAGTACAAGGAGGGAGGGGGAACGCGGTGAGCGACCGCTTCCTCGATGTCGACGACGAAGAGCAACCGGTAGAGGAGGTTGGGATCGAGTCGATCCTCAACCAGCTGCTCGACCTGATCCACGCCGCGAAGTCGATGCCGCTCTCCTCGTCGGTGATGGTCTCGCGTGACGAAGTCATCTCGCTCGTCCAGTCCGCACTCGAGAGCCTGCCCGACGAACTGCGCCAGGCTCGCTGGCTCCTCCGAGAGCGCGAGGAGTTCATGGCCGAGCGCAGCCGCGAGGCCGAGGCGTTGCTGGACGAGGTGCGGGCCCAGGCCGAGCACATGGTGCAGCGCACCGAGATCGTCCGGCAGGCCAACGCCGTAGCGCAGCGCATCCTCGACGACGCCAACGAGGAGGCCCGCGCGCTGCGGCACCAGGCCGAGGACTTCGTCGATCAAAAGCTCGCGGGGATGGAGATCGTGCTCGACCGTCTCACCCGTACGGTCCAGGCCGGGCGCGCCAAGCTCGCCGCCCCGACGCTCGAGGCGCCGGGTCACGACGAGGCAGCAGGACTGGAGGAGGACGGCTTCTTCGACCAGGACCAGTCCTGATGGCGACGGCCGACCCCTTCGTCGTCCACGTCGCCCGGCTCCGGCGCAAGAGCGGTCAGCACGCGCACGAGGTGCGCCGGGGCGAGGTCGCTCTCGCCGGACCGCTGCACGAAAAGGGCATCGACGAGGGCCGCAGCGTCGTGCCCGCCGGGGCAGAAGCCGAGATCGACGTCGAGTTGGTCTCCTTCGAAGGCGGGATCGAGGTGGAGGGCACCGTCCGGGCCCCCTGGATCGGGACGTGCCGTCGCTGTGCCGAGCCCGTCGAGGGCGAGCTGCAGATCCCGGTGCACGAGCGTTTCGCCGACCTGGCCGTCGCCGGCTCGCGCGACGAGGACTTCTACCCGATCGAGCTCGACGCCATCGACCTGACCCCGCTGGTGCGCGACGCCGTGGTGCTCGAGCTGCCGATGGCGCCCCTGTGCAAGGAGGACTGCGCCGGCCTCTGCCCCCAGTGCGGGGCCAACCGCAACGAGGGCGACTGCGGCTGCGTTGCCCCACGGGATCCCCGGTGGGCTAACCTCGACGTGCTCCGGTAGCCCTCTCCGGAGGGCCTGCACCGTCTCAGAGCGCCCGAGGTGTGCCGCGGGGCGCACCCGGAGCGACCCGCACCGATCGTTGGAGTCCGTTCATGGCAGTCCCCAAGAAGAAGAAGTCCAAGGCCAAGGGCCGCAGCCATCAGGCCGGGGCCTGGCGTCTGAGCCGGCCGCCGCGCAGCGTGTGCCCGCACTGCCAGGCGGCAAAGACCCCCCACGTCGTCTGCCCCAGCTGCGGCTGGTACAAGGGTCGCCAGGCCGTCGAGGTCGACTGAATTGAGCCGCCGGGGCGAACGTCCGTCGCCCGAGGCACTGGCCAAGCTCCCCGTCGCCGTCGACGCCATGGGCGGCGACAAGGCCCCCGGGGAGATCGTCGAGGGCGCCAGGCGCGCCGCCACCGAGCACGGCGTCGGCATCGTGCTGGTGGGCCCGCCCGAGCAGGTGGGCGACACCATGGGCCTCGAGCTCGTGGGGTGCAGCGAGGTCATCGCCATGGACGAGGACCCGGCCGGCGGGGTGCGACGCAAGAAGGACTCGTCGCTCGTCCGCGCCGCCGAACTGGTGCGCGACGGCAAGGCCTCGGCCATGGTCTCGGCCGGCAACACCGGGGCGACCATGGCCTCGGCGCTGCTCCGCATGGGGCGGTTGCCCAAGGTCGTCCGGCCCTGCATCGCCACGCCGCTGCCGCGTCTCGGCCGCACGCCTGCCGTGCTGGTCGATGCCGGCGCCAACGCCGAGTGCACGCCCGCCATGCTCGTGCAGTTCGCGCAGATGGGCGCCGCCTACGTGTCGGCGCGGTTCGGGACCGAGGCGCCGAGCGTCGGCCTGCTCTCCATCGGCGAGGAGCCGACGAAGGGGACGCCGCTGGTCAAGGAGACGCACAAGTTGCTGGTCGACGACGCCGCCGGCCCGCACGGGACCTACGAGTTCGTGGGGAACCTCGAGGGACGGGACCTGCTGCCGTCGCCGGCCGACGTCATCGTGACGGACGGGTTCACCGGCAACGTCACGCTCAAGACCCTCGAGGGCTCGCTGCGCTTCCTCTTCGACACGATGCTCGGCGTCTTCGGCACCGACGACGAGACCAGGACGGCGGCGGAGGCCCTGCTGCCGCACCTGCTGCCGCTGGCGGCCCAGTTCGAGCCCGAGAACACCGGCGGCGCCATGCTCCTCGGGACCGACGGGGTCTGCGTCATCAGCCACGGGTCGTCGAACGCCACGGCGATGATGAACGCCGTGCTCGTGGCCCACGAGTGCGCCACGAAGGGCCTGGTGGACCAGGTCGCAGCGGCCGTGCGGCCCGCGGAGGGAGCCGAGGGCGCGGAGGGCGCCTGAGCAGCGGACCGGGGCCCGGCGGAAGGCGGCGGCGGAGGGGCGGGACCGCCCCGGAATGGGTCCGGCGGTCGGGCGGGCCCGGCCGGAGGCAAATTCGGCGAATTCGGCGATTGGCCATAAGCCCTGTTCAGGATGGGTAAACGGGCAATTCCACGCGCGTGACACCTACACTGGGCGGCGTGCCAGCCGAGACCCACACCAACCAGGGCCCCCTCGACCGAAACGGGGTGTTCGAGCTGATCAGAGACCAGCTGGCCGACATTTTGGAGACCGAGCCCTCGTCGATCACCGAAGGTGCCTCCTTCACCGAGGACCTCGATGCCGACTCGCTGGCCTTGATCGAGCTGGTCGAGGCACTCGAGGAGGAGCTGGGGGAGCGCACTGTCGGTTTCCGCATCGATGACGAGGATCTCGAGGACCTGCGCACGGTCCGTGACGCCGTTGACTACGTCTACGCCAAGCTCCAGCAGGGATGACA
>DATAYX010000029.1:0-5592 GCA_036272355.1 Acidimicrobiales bacterium | reverse complement strand
CCCCCAGTACCTGTCCCGCAAGTCGACCGACGGTCTCACGACCGTGCGCGGCGAGCTCCGGTCGGGCCACCGGGCCAACATGCTCATGGGCGTCACCTCCAACCGGGTGGACGTGAAGCGGCAGGGCGCGCTGGCCGAACGCGAGCTCGAACGTCGCGCCGAGCCGTTTGCCGCTCTGTTCCAGCCGGCCGAGGACTATCCGTCGGCACTCCTGAACCTCGCCTGGCGTGAGATGGTCCGCAACTCGGCACACGACTCCATCTGCGCATGCTCCGTCGACGAAGTCGTCGACGCGGTGCTGCACCGTTATGCCGAAGCCCGGGCCATCGGTGCGGGCCTGGCCGACCGTGCCGTCAAGTCGTTCGCCCGCTCGCTGTCCGAACCCGGCCCGTCGGTACTCAACCCGTCGGCGCGGACGCGCTCGGGGGTCGTCGAACTGGTGGTGCCGGCAGACGGACCGGCACCCGACTCCGTGCAGGTCTTGTCGGAGCGCGCCGGCCTCCCGGGCTCGATGCTGCTCGACGCCAACACCGTCCGCACCATGCTCGGGATGCTGCAGGGCCCCCGGATCAGCGACGACGCCTGGATCCACGACGTCAGGATCGTCGAAACGGAGGAGGGGCTCGACATCACGATCGCAGTCGGCACGGAAGAGAAGCCGAATGTGCCGATCGCGGAGGCGAAGCAGGAGGTCTTCACCAAACTCGGCGCCCGGCCCGACATGAGCGTGCGCGTCGCCATGGACCAGCCGGCGACACGCCGCATCGTGGCCCGGGCCGCCGACGTGCCCGGGTACGGCTGGACGGCCTTCGCCCCCGCGCCGCTCGCGCACGCGGTGGACGTGACCGAGACCCACGGCGGATCGACCGTGCTCGGTAACGGCGTCGTCCGGGTGGAGATCGACCACGCATCCGGCACCTTCGCCCTGGACGGCGTTGCCGGCTACGGGCAGCTCGTCGACGGCGGCGACCTGGGCGACTCCTACAACTATTCGCCTCCGGGCCAGGACTCCTTCGTCGACGTGCCTCGCTCCGTCGAGGTCCTGGTCAGCGAGCGCGGTCCGGTGCGCGCCCGTGCGCAGATCACCGCGAGCTATGCGTGGCCCGACCACGTGGACGGCTCCTCCCAGGCCCGAGTGGGCGAGCACCTCGTCGAGGTCCGGACGGACATGGAGGTGCGGGCCGACGAGCCCACCGTCCGGCTCACGACCAGCTTCGTCAACCCGAGCGGCGACCACCGCCTCCGCGTCCACCTCCCGCTCCCCGAGCCCGCCTCCGAGTCGCACGCGGAGAGCGCGTTCACCGTGGTGACACGGGGTCTCACCGCCGAAGGACGAGTGGACGAATACGGCCTGCCCACGGCGCCGGCGCAGCGCTTCGTGTCGGCCGGACGACTGACGGCTGTGCACGAGGGAGTCTGCGAATACGAGCTGATCGACGTCGAAGACGGGGCCGCCAAGACGATGGCGCTCACCGTGTTGCGCTCGACCGGGATGCTGTCGCGGCTGGGCATGGCGTACCGGCCGTTCCCGGCGGGGCCGATGACGCCCGTCGAGGGGCTCCAGATGCGCGGCAAGCACGTGACGCTGCGCTACGCCCTGATGCTCGACTGCGAGGACCCGTACTCCCTGGCCGACGACGTGCTCCTGCCGCTCGAAGCAACCGCCAGCCTCGGCGGCGGCACACGTCCCTCCTCGGGCACGGAACTGACCGTCGACGGCGCGGAGGTCAGCGCACTCCACCGAGTGGCGGGCGCGCTCGAGCTCCGGGTCTACAACCCGCGCCCCGGTGCGACGACCGTGTCGATCCCGGGGCGATCCGGGTGGCTCGTCGACCTTCGGGGCTACCCGCAGGAATCCTTCGAGGGCTCCTTCGAACTACGCCCCTTCGGCATCGCCACCGCCCGGCTGCGCGCCGACTGACTCCTCCGGCCGGTTGGCGGTCAACAGCCGCTCGCCGACGCCGCGCAGCTCCTCGAGGTCGCGCAGGACCTCGCTGAGACGCTCCCAGCGGACGTTGCGGCGGCGGTCGGCGGCGAGACCGGCTCCATCGGTTTCCTCCCCGGCCCGGCCGCACCACCACAGCTGCACCCGTCCCAGGTCCTTCAGCAAGCGCGGCCGTAACGGCTTGCCCGTGAATTCTTCCGGCGACTCCTCCGCGAGTGCCGTGTGGAATTCGTCTGACATCAGCACCGTGCCCGGGTTTCCGATGTTCACGATGCGGTGGGCCAGGTTGACGGTCGGGCCGAAGTAATCCCCGTCACGGAGGAGTACCGGCCCGAACGCCAGCCCCACCCGGACGTCGGACAAGAGATCGTCGTCCGCGTAGGCGTCCGCCAGACCGAGGCCGATCCGGGCGGCGTCGGCGGCCTTGTCGACGACGAACATGACCTCGTCGCCGATCATCTTCACCACCCGCCCCCGGGCGTTGGTGACGATGTCGTGCGAGATCTCCTCGAACCGCCGCACGACGGCCGCCAACTCCTCGTCGGTGAGGTGCTGGCTCAGAAGCGTGAACCCGACCATGTCGGCGAACCCGACGGCCATCGCGGGGCTCTGCCCGGGCCCAAGTCCGTGGCTGCGCAGCAACATGCTGCGCTGGATGCCCGCTGCCACTTGCCGTCGCCACACGTACTCGAGCAACCGTGCGACGCCCGAGATGGTCACGTCCGCCACACTGGCAAAGGCGTCGGCGGAGATGATGGGGTCGACCTCGTGGTTGATCAGGTTGCCCGTCCCCAGCTCGGCTTCGGCGATCCGAGCCATCGACGAGCCCATCACCCGGGCCAATTGCACCGAGGTGTCGACGTCCGACGCGCCCAGGGCCTGCAGGCCCTGATAGATACGGACCGCTTCGAGGTCCAGGTCGGTGAAGACCGTGTCGGCGTCGTCCACCGCCGGGAAACCCAAGGCGCGCCAGAAACGCTCGAGCTTGTCGAGAGGGACCCCGGTGAGCTCGGCGACCTCCATCCGCGTGTAGCGGCGTCGCGACGGTACGAGCATGCGATCCGCCACGAAGAGGTCGATGACACCGTCCGCGACAGCCTGGTCGATCTCTTCCTCCGTCGCCCCGCGCATGAGGAGCAGATCCTTGATGTGCACCAGCGCAGCCGCGCGCCTCGCCTCGTCCACCTGCTCCGGCGACTCGTCGAAGCTTTGGAACAGCCCCGTCACGTCGGCAGACCCCGCAGGAGCGACTCGTCCCACTCGGGCCGCGAGGGCCGTCCCATCAGGGACATCAGCGCCTCCGACGGCGAGCACCGACCTTCGACGATGGCGTCGACCTGTTCCGCGATCGGCATCTCGACGCCGGCAGCGCGGGCAAGCCCGACCAGCGGTCCGGCACTCTTCACGCCTTCCGCCACCATGTGCATGCCGCTGATGATCTCCTCGAGGGACCGGCCTTCTCCCAGAGCGAAACCCACCGTCCGGTTGCGGCTCTTGGGGCTGGCGCATGTGGCCACGAGGTCGCCTACCCCCGCGAGGCCCCCGAAGGTGAGGACCTTTCCGCCCAACGTCACGCCGAGGCGGCCGAGCTCGGCGAGCCCCCGGGTGATGAGCACGGCGCGGGTGTTGTCGCCGAGACCGAGGCCGTCGCTGATACCGGCGGCGATGGCCATGACGTTCTTCGTGGCGCCCGCGATCTCACAACCGACGACGTCCGTGCCCGTATAGGCGCGGAAGGTCTTGGTGTGGACGAGATTCTGGACCCGGCAGGCCAGATCCTCGTCCGGCAGTGCCACGACGCAAGCGGCGGGGTGGCCGTGCGCGACCTCACTCGCCAGGTTCGGGCCCGTCAGCACGCCGGCGGCGACGTCGGGCACCACCTCGGCGACCACCTGTGACATGCGGAGGTTCGAACCGGTCTCAATGCCCTTGGAGAGGCTGACGACGGCCTCGAGGTCGCCCGCGAACGACGCCACGTCGCCGAGGACACTGCGAAAGCCGTGGGAGGGCACGGCCATGAAGGCGATGCTCACACCTTCGAGCGCCTCTTCGATCGAGGAGGTCACCCGCAGGCCGTCCGGGAGCCGGACCCCGGCGAGATACGTGCCGTTCTCCCGCGTGTCGCGCATCGACGCCGCGAGGTCCGGTGACCGCACCCAGAGAGAGGTCGGGTGCGAGGCGCCGATGAGCGCAGCCACGGCTGTGCCCCATGAGCCCGCCCCGACCACCGCCACCTTGTCGCCGTTCATGCCAAAAGACTACGGCGGCCCCGCGGCGCGCCTTGCGGGCACCCGTACACTGTCTCAGTGTCGAAGGCGAGCACGCCGGCCGACGTGGATGTGCGCATCGGGGCCAAGGTCGTCCTCATCCCCGTCAAGGCCTTCCACCAGGCCAAGCGACGCCTCGATCAGGTTCTCTCAGAAGAACAACGCGAGCGGCTCGTTCGCACCATGGCGGCCCACGTCGTGGCCGCCTGTGCGCCATTACCCGTGGCGGTGGTGTGCGATGACGAAGAAGTGGCCAGCTGGGCGGCCGGTCAGGGTGCCACCGTCCTGTGGGAGCCGGGACAGGGGCTCAACGGGGCGGTCCGAGCGGGCGTCGAACGGCTTGCCGCGGCCGGAGCTCGGTGGGTGACCATTGCGCACGGCGACCTGCCCCGCGCCCGTGGCCTGGGGACCCTGCCGCCCTTTGACGGCATCACCCTGGTGCCGGACCGCAGGGACGACGGCACGAACGTCCTGCGCCTGCCGGCCCACCGCGATTTCAGCTTCGCCTACGGGTCGGGATCGTTCCGCGCCCACCGCGGGGAGGCGACGCGACTCGGACTCGCGGTGAGAGTTGTCCGCGACCCCGACCTGGCATATGACGTCGACTGGCCCGCCGACGTCGAGGAACTCGACCGCACCTGACCTGTCCGTGGACGCGGAGCCGGGGGCCCGAAGGCCCCCGGTCTCACACGTTCCAAGCGGAACTTGGCTACTAGCGCCGACGCGCCGCCTTGCGAGCGCGAGGACGAGCCACCCGCTTGGCGGAAGCGCTCTTCTTCGCCGCACGCCGCTTCGCCGGGCGCCGCTTCGCAGCCTTCTTGGCCGGAGCGCGCTTGGCCGCTGAACGCCGCTTCTTCGCAGCCTTCTTGGCCGGAGCCCGCTTCGCCGTTGAACGCCGCTTCTTCGCAGCCTTCTTCGCTGGAGCCCGCTTGGCGGACCGCTTCTTCGTGGTCCGCTTCGCTGCCTTCCGAGCCGGAGCCCGCTTTACCGCCTTACGCGTTGAGCGCTTGGCTGCTTTCTTGGCCGGAGCCCGCTTTTTTGCGGCCTTTCTGGCCGGGGCCCTTCTCTTCGCGGCTACTGCCACAGGTGCACCTCCCTAGGAGCATGGTCACTGAATAGAGGTGAAGCCTGCGCCACGTCGAGGACCGACGCCCCACGCCGTGCGCACTGCCGCACCGATTTCATTTGCTGACGGATGGCGATCCGCGGTGACGTCATTGACGTCTCCACACCACACCATGTCGCCTTGGTTACCCGACTTGCGACATCGAGCTGACGCACAGCGATGGGACGCCAGGCGCGCAATGAGCGATCCGACATCCTTCGCTTTTGCGCGCCACGCATCGTGTCGCAGCACATATCAACCCTCCCTCACACGTC
>DATAYX010000028.1:0-4181 GCA_036272355.1 Acidimicrobiales bacterium | reverse complement strand
CTCAAGAAGCTGCGCGCCGCCGGCTCGGTGCTCTGCGTGCTGGCCAACGACGAGATCGACATCGCCCTCTCGCTGCGGAACATCCCGGAGGCCTCCATCACCACCCACGCCGAGCTTTCGGCCCACGACGTGGTCCGGGCCGACTGGGTCATCTTCTCCGAGCGCACCCTGCCGTCCTCGCCCTCGGACTTCTCGGGCACCCACCTGAGAGAGGCACCGCCGGCGCCGACCAAGGCCAAGAAGCCTGCGGAGGACGCCGCACCTGCGGCCAAGGCCGAGAAGGTGGCTCCCGCCAAGAAGGCGGCAAAGGCAGCGAAGGCGACGAAGGCTGCGGCCACCGAGGTCGACGCCGACACCGAGGCGCCAGAGGCCGAGGCCCCCGGGACTGAGGCTGCCGAGAGCGAAGGCGCAACGAAGCCGGCCAAGAAGGCGCCCGCCCGAAAGGCACGAGCGACGAAGAAGGCCAAGGAGGGCGACGACGCCGATGCGTGACGCCATGTCCGTCCTGATCCGCCCGGTGGTCTCTGAGAAGAGCTATGCCCTGATGGAGCAGAACGTCTACACCTTCATCATCGATCCGGGTGCGACCAAGATCGAGGTGGCCCACGCCGTAGAGCGGACCTTCGGCGTCCGCGTCACCAACGTCAACACGCTCAACCGCAAGGGGAAGTCGACGCGTAACCGGCGCACCAACGTGCGTGGCAAGCGGCCCGACACCAAGCGCGCCATTGTGACGCTCCACCCCGACGACTCCATCGACCTGTTCGAGCGCTGATCGGAACTTCATCCATGCCTCTTCGTTCACGCAAACCCACCAGCCCAGGACGGCGCTTCCAGACCGTCTCGGACTTCTCCGAGATCACGCGGGACCGTCCCGAGAAATCACTGCTCGCCCCGAAGCCACAGAGCGGCGGGCGCAACAGCTACGGGCGCAAGACGTCGCGCCATCGTGGCGGTGGTCACAAGCAGCAGTACCGGGTCATCGACTTCCGCCGGAACAAAGACGGCATCCCGGCCAAGGTGGCGGCGATCGAGTACGACCCCAACCGCAACGCGCGGATCGCCCTCCTGCACTACGTGGACGGCGAGAAGCGCTACATCCTCGCCCCGGCGGGGGTAAAGGTCGGCGACAAGCTCCAGAGCGGCCAGGGTGCGGACATCCGGCCCGGCAACGCGCTGCCGCTGCGCTACATCCCGGTCGGCTCGACCATCCACAACGTCGAGCTGCGTCCCGGCGGCGGCGGCAAGATGGCCCGCGGCGCAGGCATGAGCGTCCAGCTGGTGGCCAAGGAAGGCGCGTTCGCCACGCTGCGCCTGCCTTCGACCGAAATGCGCCGCGTTTCCATCGACTGCCGCGGCACCCTTGGTGTCGTCGGCAACGCCGAGGCCGAGCTGATCAAGGTGGGGAAGGCGGGCCGCAACCGCTGGAAGGGCAAGCGACCGCAGACCCGTGGCGTGGCCATGAACCCCGTCGACCACCCGCTCGGTGGCGGCGAGGGCAAGTCGTCGGGTGGCCGTCACCCGGTCTCGCCGTGGGGAAAGCCCGAGGGCCGGACCCGTGCGCGCAACAAGAAGTCCAATTCGATGATCGTCCGCCGGCGCCGCACCCGCGGCGCGCGGCGCTAGGCGAGGGTTGAGGAGACATGCCGCGTAGCCTGAAGAAGGGACCATTCGTCGACGGCCACCTGTTGAAGAAGGTCGACGTCCTGAACTCCAGCGGGGACAAGAAAGTCATCAAGACCTGGTCCCGCCGGTCCACGATCATCCCCGACATGGTCGGGCACACCATTGCCGTACACGACGGCCGCCGCCACGTCCCCGTGTATGTGACGGAATCCATGGTGGGCCACAAGTTGGGCGAGTTCGCGCCGACGCGCACGTTCCGCTACCACGCCGGCCAGGAGCGAGGAGCCCGGCGATGACCGGCGTCAAGACGAACGAGCGTCCCGGGACGCGCGCCGTCCACCGCCACTGCGGCATGTCGGCCTCCAAGGCGCGCCAGGTGCTCGACCTGATCCGTGGCGAGGACGTGCAGCGGGCGGCGGAGATCCTGACCGGCACGGAGCGAGAGGCTGCGGAGCTGATCGGCAAGGTCCTCAGCTCGGCGGTGGCCAATGCGGCCCACAACGACTCGCAGAACCCCGAAGAGCTCTACGTCTCGGCCTGCTACGCAGACGAGGGAGCGACGATGAAGCGCTGGCGTCCTCGGGCCCGCGGCCGCGCCACGCGGATCCGCAAGCGGACCTGCCACATCACGGTCATCGTGAGCCGGCTGCCCGCCGACCAGCTCGAGTTGCGCCGTCGTCGCATGGAGGCTGTGAGCGCCAACCGGTCCCGCCGCGTCGACGCCTCGCGCCGACGGGCTGACCTGTCCGGGCGCCTTTCGCGCCGCCGGGCGGCGCAGGCCAAGGTGGAAGCCGAGAAGGCGGAAGCCGAAGAGGCGGAAGCCGACGAGGTAGAGGATGCGGTGACCGGCGACGTCGTCACCGATGACGCGACGGCGGACGAGACGGTGACGGAGGAGACGCAAGAGGACGAGGCGGAAACCGACACCGTCGAGGCGAGCGCAGACGAGACCACCGAGGACAACGACGAGGCGGTCGAGAAGGGCAAGGACGAGTAGATGGGACAGAAGGTAAACCCCTATGGCTTCCGGCTCGGGATCACCACCGACTGGAAGTCCCGCTGGTTCGAGGAGCGCCATTACAAGGAGTTCGTGGTCGAGGACTGGAAGATCCGCGACTACCTGATGAAGCAGCTCGAGGCGGCAGCAGTCAGCCGGATCGAGGTGGAGCGCACGCGCGACCGCCTGCGCGTCGACATCCACACCGCACGTCCGGGAATCGTCATCGGCCGCCGCGGTGCCGAGGCCGACCGCCTGAAGAAGCACCTCGAGGAGATCACCGGCCTCCAGAACCGGATCCAGCTCAACATCCAGGAGATCAAGCAACCCGAGCTCGATGCCGCGTTGATCGCCCAGGGGATCTGCGACCAGCTCGTGCGCCGTGTCGCCTTCCGCCGCGCCATGAAGCGGGCCATTCAGACCGTCCAGAAGGCGGGCGCCCAAGGCATCAAGGTGCAGTGCTCCGGCCGTCTTGGGGGTTCGGAAATGTCGCGCAAGGAGCAGTACCGCGACGGCCGGGTGCCCCTGCACACATTGCGTGCCGACATCGACTACGGGTTCCGCGAGGCGCGCACGACCTCGGGACGCGTCGGCGTCAAGGTCTGGATCTACAAGGGCGACATCCTGCCTTACAAGGTCTCGATCGAGGACAAGATCACCCGCGAGGCGGCCATGGCCGTCGGAGAAACCTCCGGCCAGAGCGGCCCGCGCCGCTTGATCACGGCCGGCGGCGGACGGCGCCGGGCCGAAGGCTTCGCCTCTGACGAGGAAGCAGCGGAAGCAGCGGAAGCAGCGGAAGCAGCGGAAGCGGCGGAAGCGGCGGAGGCGGCGGAGACGGCCGAAGCGACGGAAGCAACGGAAGCGGCGGAGGCGGCGGAAGCGCCGGAAGCGGCGGTCAACGGCGCGCACGACGAAGCCGCCGAAGAGGCAACCGAAGGGGAAGAGGAGACCGAAGCGCCGGTCAGCGACCTGCTGCCCCAGCCGACCGAGCCTGACGACCTGGAGCGCCAGTTGCGCCGGGACGAAGAGATGGAGCGCCAGTCCCGTCACGAGCATCACGAGACCCCGCACTTCCGCAAGGAGTCGGACTGACATGTTGATGCCCAAGAAGGTCAAGCACCGCAAGACACAGCGGGGTCGCCTGACCGGAGCCGCCCGCGGCGGGACCTCGGTCTCTTTCGGGGACTTCGGGATCCAGGCGATGGAGCCGGGCTGGCTCACGGCGCGTCAGATCGAGGCTGCACGTATCGCGATGACCCGTCACGTGAAGCGTGGTGGAAAGGTCTGGATCCGCGTCTTTCCCGACAAGCCGGTCACCCAGAAGCCGGCCGAGACCCGTATGGGCTCGGGCAAGGGCAACCCTGAGTTGTGGGTGGCGCCAGTGCACCCCGGCCGTGTCCTGTTCGAGCTCGCCGGTGTCGACGAGCCGCTCGCCCGCGCCGCCATGGAGCGCGCCATCCAGAAGCTGCCGTTCAAGGCTCGCTTCGTGGTCCGCCCCGGTTCGCACGGACACCCCGAGGTTGCTGTCTGATGCCGACCGCCCACGATCTCTCCATGC
>DATAYX010000027.1:0-6006 GCA_036272355.1 Acidimicrobiales bacterium | reverse complement strand
ACCGAGGTGCACAAGGTGACCGTCGCCCGCCAGGTACTGCGCGACTACAAGCCGAGCGACGACATCTGGCCGACCCAATGGCTGCCCAAGCGCCAGGAGGCGGCGCGGGCCAAGTACGCCGAGTATCTCGAGGCGGAAGTGGCGAACCTGTGAGCACACCGGAGACGGCTGAGGGTGAGTGGCCGGTCGGCGACACGCCGACCATCGCCGACGAAGACAGGCTGTGTGCGTGGCTCGACGCCGAGGGCCTGGGGGCGGGCGCCCCGCTCGAGCACAGCTACATCTCGGGCGGCAGCCAGAACGAGATCTACGAGCTTCGCCGCGGCGACCTGCACTGCGCCATGCGCATACCGCCCCCGAGCGCGCCAGCGCCGCGCGACGAGGGCATCGTGCGGGAATGGCGGATCATCGAAGCGTTGAACGGCACCGACGTGCCGCACACCGAGGCCATCGCGGTCTGCACCGATCAATCGGTGCTGGGGCGGACCTTCTACCTGATGGGTTTCGTCGACGGCTGGTCGCCCATGTCGACCCGCCGCCAGTGGCCGGCACCCTTCGACACCGACTTGGAGGAACGGCGCGGGCTGGCCTTCCAGCTGATCGAAGGCATCGCGCTGCTCTCGCGCGTGGACTGGAACGCGAAGGGTCTGGCCGACCTCGGGCGGCCAGACGGTTTCCACGAACGACAGGTCAACCGCTGGACCGCCTTCTTGGAACGGATCAAGGGCAGAGAGCTGCCGGGCTTCGACGAGGCCTCGGCGTGGCTGCGCGCGCACCGGCCAATCGACTACGTGCCGGGCCTCATGCACGGCGACTACCAGTTCGCCAACGTCATGTTCAAGCACGGGGCGCCGGCGCGGCTGGCCGCCATCGTGGACTGGGAGATGGGCACCGTCGGCGACCCCAAACTCGACCTGGGATGGGTCGTGCACTCGTGGCCCGACGACACCACCAGCGACGAGGACCGGGTCGGCGGCTACGTCGACATGACCGGCATGCCCTCGCGCGACGAGATCCTCGCCCACTACGAAGGCGTCTCGGGTCGCCAGGTGGACGACATCGACTACTACTGCGTCCTCGCCAAGTGGAAGCTCGCCGTTGTGCTCGAGCAGGGTTACCAGAGGGCCGGTGACGACGAGAAGCTGCAGGCGTTCGGGCCGGTCGTGCTCGACCTCATGCAGTCGGCGGCCGACCTGGCCGAGTCCACCTCCTACTCGGTGCCCGCCACGGCCTGACGTGCGCGCCGCCCTGTGCCGCTCCTACGGCGGCCCGGACGTGGTCGAGAACGCGGACGTCCCGGCGCCCGAGCTCACCCCCGGCACGGCCCGGGTGCACGTGCACGTCGGCGCCGTCAACTTTCCCGACGTGCTGGTCGTGGCCGACACCTACCAGGTGTCGGCGCCGCTCCCGTTCATCCCCGGCAGCGAGTTCGCCGGCGAGGTCACCGAAGTGGCGGAGGGTGCCGACGGTGTTGCGGTGGGCGACCGCGTGTTCGGCTCGGTCTTCATCGGCGCGTTCGCCGAGGAGGTCGTGGTCGGATCGCACTCGCTGTCTCGGATTCCCGACGGTGTCGACGACGTGACGGCGGCCGCGTTCGGCGTGGCGTACAAGACGGCGTACCACGTGTTGCGCTCGGTGGCCGTGGTGCAGCCGGGCGACGAGCTCGTGGTGCTCGGCGCGGGCGGTGGCGTGGGCTCGGCCGCCGTGCAGCTTGGCGCGCTCCTCGGCGCGACGGTCACCGCCGTGGCGTCGTCGGAGGAGAAACTCGAGGCGGCCCGGGCCTGCGGAGCGACACGGCTCATCAATCACCGAGCCGGCGACCTGCGGCAAGCGTTACGCGACGCGCTGCCGGACGGCGCGGACGTCGTCGTCGACCCGGTCGGTGGCGACCTGGCCGAGCCGGCGCTGCGGGCCGTGCACTGGGGTGGGCGGTTCGTGACAGTCGGCTTCGCTTCGGGGACGATCCCGCGGATACCTCTTAATTTGGTGCTGCTTAAGGGGGTGCGGGTACTCGGGTTCCAGTTCCGGGACTTCGCCACACACATGGCCGCCGACATGGCGCGCAACGACGCCGAGCTGCTCGATCTCCTGGCCAGCGGGCGCGCCCGGCCCGTGATCGGCGCCACCTACGACCTCTCCGAGACGGCCGAGGCGTTGCGAGTGGTGGGCGACGGCGAGGCCGTGGGCAAGGTGGTGCTCCAGGTGGCTCCGGTCTAATATCGACGTCGATGTCAGAAGCAGAGGAAGGAGCGCCGTGAGCGCGACCGCAGTCATGAAGGGCGTCCGCGTCCTGGAGGTGGCGGAGCAGACATTCGTGCCGGCGGCCACAGCGCTGCTGTCCGACTGGGGTGCCGACATCCTCAAGATCGAGCCGGTAGAGCGGGGCGACGCCATGCGTGGTCTGGCGGCCTCGGGCGTGATGCCAATGACCGGCGACGTCCACCCCCTGATGGAGCACTCCAACCGCGGCAAGCGCAGTCTGGCGCTGGACCTGAAGACGCCCGAAGGGGTCGACATCCTCTACAAGCTGGCGGCCACGGCCGACGTCTTCCTGACCAACAAGCTGCCGGGCGTGCGCAAGAAGCTCAAGATCGAGCTCGAGGACATTCGCGCGCACAACCCGAACATCATCTACGTGGCCGGCACGGGCCAAGGCGAACGGGGACCTGACGCCGACAAGGGCTCATACGACGCCCTCTCCTTCTGGTACCGGCCCGGCGTGGCTCTCGGCGTGAAGCCCGCAGACATGGAGGGATTCATGCCCGGGCCCCCAGGTCCGGGTTTCGGCGACTCCATCGGCGCCATGACGATCGCGGGCGGGATCATGGGCGCGTTGTTCCACCGCGAGCGCACCGGCGAGGCGACCACGGTCGAGGTGTCGCTCCTCAGCTCGGGTATGTGGGCCATGGGCCAGTCCTACGCGCTCTCGCTGCTGCTGAACCAGCCGTGGCAAGGTCCTCCCTCCAATGCGCCCCGCCTCAACCCGCTGGTGCGCAATTTCACGACGAAGGACGACCGCCAGCTCTCGTTCTGTTGCCTCCAGGCCAGCCGGTACTGGGCCGAGCTGTGCACCCTCGTCGGCCGTCCGGAAGCCGGCACCGACCCCCGCTTCGACGGCCACGACGCCTTGATGGACAACAGCCTCGACGCGCAGGCGCTGCTCGAGGCTGCGTTCGCCGAGCGGACCATGAGCGAGTGGCGGGAACGACTGGCCGACTTCACGGGACAGTGGTGTGTCGTGCAGGACACCCTCGAGGCGGCGACGGTCGACCCGCAGATTGCGGCCAACGGCTACATCCAGGACTGCGCCACCGCGAACGGCGCGCCGTTCAAACTCGTCGCGGCACCCATCCAGTTCGGGGGCGAGCCGGCTGCCGTGGGCCGCTCACCCGAATTCAACGAGCACGGCGACGCGATCCTCGAAGAGCTCGGAATCGACTGGGATACCATCGTGGACCTCAAGGTCCGCTCCGTCGTCGGATAGGACGCGCCCGCGCGTCAGTCAGGAGAGAGCACATGTCACTGTTCGATGCATTCCGTTACGACGGCAAGCGAGTCCTGGTGGTCGGGGGGGCGACCGGCATGGGCGCGGCCGCGGCCGAGCTGGCGCGGGACGCCGGGGGCGAGGTCATCGTCATGGACTACGCCGACGTGAAGCTGTCGGGGGTCAAGTCGATCAAGATGAGCCTGGCGGACAAGGACTCCATCAACGCCGCCGTCGACGAGTGCGGCGGCCCGGTGCACGCGCTGATGAGCTGTGCCGGCGTGGCCGACGGGACGCCGAACATCGAGAAGATCAACTTCGCCGGGCATCGCCACCTGATCGAGCGCATGCTCGCGGGCGGGATGCTTCCGAAGGGATCGGCGATCGGCTTCATCTCCTCGGCGGCCGGCCTCGGCTGGGAAGCCGGCTGGGACCAGGTGAAGGAGTACCTCGACACGCCTGACTTCGACTCGGCGTCGGCCTGGGCGATCGAGCACAACTGGAACGACTATTTCCATTCCAAGCAGGCGGTCTGCGGCTACGTGGCGCGCCAGGCGTACCCGATGCTCAAGCAGGGCATCCGGATCAACGCGATCTGCCCCGGGCCGACCGACACCCCGCTGGCCCAGGCCAACGCGGAGATGTGGCTCGGCTTCGGCGCCGACTACCGCGAGGACACGGGGATCGAGGCGTCCACGCCGCTCGAGCAGGCGTACCCCCTCGTGTTCCTCTGCAGCGACGCCGCGGTGGCGATCTCGGGTCAGACCCTCGTCAGCGACGTGGGCTACATCGCCTCGGGCGTCACCGAGTCCTACCCGCCGGCCGCAGCGGCGGCGGGGTTCCTGCTCGGCCGGATGTGAGCGCCGGCGCCACGAGCGCCGGCCAACGAGGAGAGGTATGACGTCGACGGTCGAAGGAGAGGAGGCGGCGCCGACGCGGCGTCACGTCCTCCAGGAGCTCGGCTGGGACGTCGGGCTGTCGGAAGAGGCGGACGGCCTCATGCTCGGCTCCGCCGTCGTCGTCCCGGAGATGCACGCCCCGGGCACCGCACACCTGCGCACGTCCATCCTGGCGGCGTGGGCGGACGTGGTGGCGGGCTACCTCGCCGTCGAGACGGTCGGCCCGCGGGTGCCCGTCACGCTCGAGCTCGACGTGCACCTGTACCGGCCGGCGCCGGGTGCGGGCCAGGTGCGCGGCGAGGGCAAGGTGATGAAGTCGGGACGCTCCGTCTTCGTCGCCGGCGTCGACTTCCTCGACGACGACGGGGAACAGTTCGGGTTCGCGGCGGCGTCGTTCATGGCCTCGCCGGACGAGCGCCTGCGGATCGCCTCGCTCCAGGGCCGCGCACCGCTTCCCAGTGGCGCGCGCCTGACCATGCCGTTCGCCGAGCGCGTCGGCTGCGAGCGGCGCGCCCCGGGCGTGGCGGCGCTGGCGTACTCCGACGAAGTGCTGAACGCGTCGAACACGATCAACGGCGGGCTCATCGCGCTCACGGCAGAGGAGGCGGTGCTGTCGCTGTCGCCGCCCGGTGCCAGCCTGGCGTCCCTCGACCTGCGCTACCTGCAGCCCGCACGAGTGGGCCCGGCGGTCGCCACGGCCGAGGTGCGCCACGGGCTCGGCCGCGTCGAGATCTGCGACGAGGGCAACGAGAACCGTCTCTGCGTCGCGGCGACGGCCCGGACCTTCGACTTCTCGTAGGCGGGGCGACCGAACGCAGCGGGACTACTCTGGCGCCCCGAGACGGAATAGGCATTCTCGTGATGGGAGAACGCATATGACAGCCCAACGATGCGTGGCCGAGGGGCTCTTCGAATGGCCTTCGGACGAGCCGAGGATCCGCGCCTCGCGCTGCGACTCCTGCGGCTTCGTGACGTTCCCGGCCCAGGACGCCTGCCCCAGCTGTGGCACGGACGCGGTGAGCCCGACGCTGCTGTCGAGGACGGGGACGCTCTGGACCTGGACCCGCCAGCGCTTCCAGCCCAAGAACCCGCCGTACGCCGGCCGGGAGCCGGCGGCCGAGTTCGTGCCCTTCGGGGTCGGCTTCATCGAGCTGCCCGAGGGACGGATCGAGGCGCGGCTGGCCGGCGACGTCGACCAGGACCTGCGCATCGGGATGCCGATGGAACTGACGGTCGTGCCGTTCACGACCGACGACGACGGCACCGAGGTGCTCACGTACGCGTTCCGGCCGATGCAGGAGGACTGAGGACCATGGACGACGTTGCCATCATCGGCGTGGGCCTGCACCCCTTCGGCCGCTTCCCGGGCGTGTCCGGCATCGAGATGGGGGCCAAGGCGACGCGGCTCGCACTGGCCGACGCGGGGATCACGTGGAAGGACGTGCAGTTCGCCTTCGGCGGAAGCTACGAGGTCGACAACCCCGACGCCGTCGTGAGCTTCCTCGGGCCCACCGGCCTGCCCTTCACCGACGTGTACAACGGCTGCGCCACTGCGGCCAGCGCGCTCACGCAGGCGGCGAACACGTTGCGCCTGGGCGACCACGAGATCGGAATGGCCATCGG